>NZ_QTJP01000001.1:3092500-3366072 GCF_003391115.1 Sphingomonas crusticola | reverse complement strand
CCAGGCCGTGGCGCAGCATCGCCCGCCAGTTTGAATTAGGTATTGTGTCCCGGGAATTGCTAAAAGTCGGATTTGCTAGGAACTGCCATCAAATTACGCCGATCGTCGCAGTATACGCGTAGGCCTCACTTGGAATCTGAAGGGCAAGAAGCCGCGTATCGTCGTCAGATAGCAAAAATGAAAACCTGACCATCGATCCGCCCTCTACGGTTTCCTCGCGATATGGGAAGTTTAAGCGGCCAGCCACTCCTCTTACTAAGTGAGCATTATCTGACAGGGTTGTGATAACCGTAGGACTAGTTGTTTTGCGCATGTCAACATCTCGCAGAGCAGCCAGGCTGGCGATCTTCTCCAGTCCGTATCACAGGGATAAGCTCACCGGGAATAAGGCCAATCGAGCTCGCGTTGCCCCGGCAATTCCGGCAATTCCGGGGACACAATACCCAATTCTCCTTCAGTCGCCGTCGGCCCCGAACACCTTGACCAGCACGTCATATTCGCGACGGCTGATCGCCAGCATCGAACCATGGCGCGCCCCGGGCACCATCTCGTACCGGTTCCACGCCGGAACGCCGCTATTGCCGGACACCTGATACCATGGGCCGGCCAGCCGGGGCGCCGTCGACAGGCCGTAGCTGGTGCCGGCATATTGCTCGTAATAGAGCAGCCAGCTGCGATCGTCGGGCGAACGGATCAGCGTCGGCGCCTCGCGGAAGTTGGGGCTGAGCGGTGGTCCCGGCGGCGGGTAGGGCCCGGTCAATGCCGGCGCGCAGCTCATCCGGATCGTCTTGCCCGTGACCCAATCATAAGACGGGTAGCGCTCGTCCTTGACGATCGCGCAATAGCCGCGCGCGCCGTCGTTGGGCTGCACGATCGTATCGATCGTCGCCATGTTCCAGGGAAACAGGCGGCGCGGCGCCCCGTCGAAGCGTTTCAGGTCCGGCGACAGGACGTACAATGTGCGCTGGCTGGCCCAATAGGCCTCGGGATCGGCGTCGGATCCCGCCACGTTGGGCGTGTGCCAGGTGAGCAGGAAGCGCGCCGAGCGCCTATCGAAGAACAGCTTGGGGGCGCCGATCCGCTGCAGCGCGTGGGGGTGTCCCGGAATGTCCGTCAAATCGGGCCGATAGGTTGCGAACGGCAGCCAGCGCACCAGATCGTCCGATACCCAGAAGCGGATCAGCGGATCGTCGTCGCCCTTGTTACCGACCAGATAATAACGCCCGTCGCCGCCTTGCGCGATGGAGGCATGGCCGTGATAATCGGTCGAGACCGGCTGGCCGTGGTTCAAGGCCCGCCAGTGCAGCCCGTCGAGGCTGACCGAATAATAGAGCATGCCGTAATGCGCCTTGGTCATGTGCGCGAACAGATAGGCCTTGGCCGGATCGATATAGGGCGTTTCCGGCGCACCGGGCGGCACGCCATGGGCCATTGTCGTGACGGTCAGGAGCATCGCCGCGAAAAGCGAGGCGACGCCCCGGCGTATGCCGTCCGATGCGAAAAGGCCGCGACGCATCGTGCCTAGCGCCTGGGCAGCGTCGGCGCGGCGTCGCCGTCGGTCATGCGGATCGGTACGATCAGCCCGTCGGCCGTGTAGCGCACGCGATCGATCGCGATCTTGCGCTCGCCCCGGAACGGCCCCGGGCCATGCTCGCCCTCCCAGCGGTGATAGACGATCAGCCATTCGCCGGAGGGCGTTTGCACGAAACTATGGTGGCCGGGCCCTTGATGGCGACCGTCGCCGGTCAGGATGGCGCCGCGATAGGTCCACGGCCCGACCGGCGACGGCGCCGTCGCATAATGGACCGAATAGCTCGGCCCGTTCCACTGGCCATGGCTGTAGGAGAGATAATAGAGGCCGGCGCGCTCATGCATGAACGAGCCTTCGGTGAACAAAGGCGGCTGCGGTACCGTAATTTCGCGCAGGAGATGGATCATGTCGGGCGCGAGCTCCCACACGCGCAAGGTCGATCCCGCGCTGCCGCCCGCATAGAGATAGGCGCGGCCGGTCTTCGGATCGACGAACACCATCGGATCGATCGCCTCGAAGCCGTTGCCGCCCGTCACCAGCGGGCGGCCGCTGTCGCGATACGGCCCCTCGGGGCGGTCGGCGACGGCGACCCCGATCCGGCTGGGAGTCGGATTTTGCGGCCCGACCGAGAAGTAGAGGAACCATTTGCCGCCGCGCGTCGCAATGCCGGGCGCCCACAGGAAATGCGACGCTGCGCCATCCTCGCCGATCCAGCGTATCTGATCGCGGCGGAGGATTTCGCCGCGACTGTGCCACGTCTTGAGATCGGCGGAGGCGAACGCACCGAAGCGATCCGCCGCCCAGCTTCCGCCCGGCCCGCCGGTCGGGAATATCCACAGTTCGCGACCGATGAACAATGCCTGCGGGTCGGCGCCCTGAAATTGCGGATTGCGCGCCGCCGCCGCGCCGGCAAGCGCCAGCCAAATCCCGGCAAGGGCGAAACGGCGCTTCAGGGGGCCGGCTGCCCGTAATCGAGGATGAAGACCGGGCCGATCTCCAACACTTGCCTGGCACTGTCGAGGTGGAGCGCGGCATTGAGGCTGCCGGCCGCATAATCCCGGTCGGCGGCGCCGGCGAGCTGATACATCTTCCACGCGCCGGTGAGTTCGAACGGCTGCTCGAAAATCGTGCGAACGACCGGTGTCGCCTCGAGCTGGACGCGCCCGATCCTTCCCGGCGCGCCGTCCTGCGTTTCGACCGCGCGCGCCCAGAAGGCGATGACGATGCGGTCCCCTTTCCTGACCGGCTTCAGCGTCGGCGTGATCACGCCAACCCGCCAGAAATCGGCATGGCCGGAGAGCGGCACGCGCAACGCCTTGCCGAACTGGACGCCGTCATCCCTGCGGATTTGCGGCTGGAGGTTGAGGCCGTAGGGCGTGAGCGAAGGCACGCGCGGGTCGTTGATGATGCGATCGGCCGCGCTCGCCGCCTGCGCCGCCACGGGTTGCGTGGCGGCGGCGTTGGTGAGGACGAGCGCGGCGACGAGGGCGAGACGGCCGATCATGTCCGCGCGTCAGAAGCGGAACCGTATGCCGAGCGAGTAGGTCCGCTCGAGGTAGATGATCTGGCGCGCGTAGATGTCGCCGGTGTCGTATGGACGGTAACGCCGCAGCGGGTTGCCGAGCAGGTTCACCACGTCGAACGCGACGGTGATGTTCGGGACCGGCGTAACCGTGACCGAGCCGTCGAGCTGCCCGCGGCCGCGCTCGGTGATGCCGTGGTTGAACGGGTCGAGCGCTTCGAACGTGTAGGCGGTCACGAATTTGGAGCGGTAATTATAAGCGAGCCGCGCGGAGAAGGACGGCCGCTCGTACAGCGCGATGACGTTGTAGGCCCATTTCGAAACGCCGTTGAAGGGGCGGGAGCCCGGATTGAGATCTTCCTTGGACTGGATGTAGGTGCCGTTGGCCTGGATGCCGAAGCCCTTTGCCCACTCGGGCAGCCCGTCCAGGTCGAGGAAGCTCACGAACGACATCTCCGCGCCCTGCAACCGGGTCTTGCCGAGATTATAGGGTCGATCGATGCGCAGGCCGGGGGCGGAGCGATCGGGGTTCGTCGCAACGAAGCCGTCGGCATTGTGCCGGAAGATCGCCGCAGTGACCGAGCCCGTCCGCGAGAAATAATATTCCAGGCTCACATCGTAATTGTCCGAGGTGAGCGGCCTCAGATCCGGGTTGCCGGCCGAACCGCCGCGGCGCAGGCGTTCCACGCAGTCGGCCGTGGTCGCATTGACGAGGCAGGGGTCGCCGGGGGCGAGGATCACCGGCTGGCCCAGCGTCAGGTTCGGCCGAAGATCGAAGAAGCTCGGCCGGGTCCGCGTCTGAGTGTAGGCGAGCCGCAGCTGCAGCTTGTCGGTGAACGCCACGCGCGCGCTGACGTTGGGCAGATAATCGGTATATTCGTTGCGGGCGGTGATTGCCGGGTTGGTGATCACGCCGCCGCCCGCGTCGATCCGCGAGAAACCGGAAATCCGCGTCTTGGTCTTGACGGCGCGCAGGCCGACGAGCCCATCGATGACCGTATCGCCCAGGTCGAAGCCATATTTAAGCTGCGCATAGCCGGCGTAGGATTTCTCATTGGCGCGGAAATTGTCGGTGGGGTTGAACGCAGGCAGACCTGCGGGCGTCCCGAAGAAGCTGCGCAGCGCGACCAGGTTATTGCGGATGCTGTTGCGCGTGAGCGCGGCATAGGTGCGGTTCGGCTGCGCATTGTTGAAGTCGAAGCCCGGAAGCGTCGCCTTGACGACCGCTCCCGGAAGCGTGGTCAGCGGGATGCCGGCACCTTCATTGTTGACGTAGAAGTTGCCGAAGTCGCGGCCCGCGTCACGATCGTCGTAGCGGACGCCGAAGTCGAGCCGCTTCAGGAAGCCGGTACCGAAATCGTAAGTCAGGTCGGCACGCGACTGCCAATCCTTGCCGTTTACGATCAACAGCTCCTGATAGAGGCCACGGCTGATGAAATTGGCGGGGTCCTTGAGGTCGAAGTCGACGAAGGTCTGGCTCGGCCCGCCGTCGTCCGAAACATCGAACGCGACCTTGCGCACGGGCGAACGCGCGGCGGCATAATCGACGTTGACGAGATTGGCGGTATATTGGCTGTCGGTATAGGCGATGTCGGCTGAAATCTTCAGCCGGTCCCGCGTCCAGACCGCGCCGCCGCCGGCCTGGTACGTGTCGGTCTTGCCGTTGAACGAGCCGGTATAGCCCTCCGGCCGGACCGCGCCGCTCACGGTCGCGGTGGAGACCTGGTTGGTGCCCGGGATCGTCGTCACGTCCGAAAGTGTGATGCCGCCGAAGATCGGCACGAACAGCCAGCGGTTATAATCTTTCGAACGGAATCCCTGGTAAAGCCCGTCGGCATAGATTTCGAGCTCAGGCGTCGGTTTCCATTGGAAGGCGGCGTTGGCCGACGGGCGATAACGGTCGCCATAGCCCAGGAAGTTGCCCTGGGCGTCGGGGAAGCGCAGGCCCCGCTGCGCGGTAGGCGCATTGTTGGCGTCCGTCGTGGCGATCACCAAAGACTGTTCGCGGGTGGAATCGAGGAAGTTGATGCCCACGTAGCTGACGTTGAGCAGCAGGCCCATTTCGCCGATCCCCGTCGTCCAGCGATCGCTGACAAGCAGATTGCCGTTCCACGATTTCTTGTCCGACTGGTCCCAGTAAACGCCGTTCAACGAGCCCGACACTTCGAAGCCCCTGAAGTCGAACGGCCTGCGGCCGCGCACGTTCACCTCGCCCGCGATGCCGCCTTCGATCTGGTTGGCCGTGCCCGACTTGTAGACCTCCAGCGCGGCGACCGTGCCGGCCGGGAAGTCCTGAATTTGGACGTAGCGGCCCTCCGCGGTGAAAATCTGACGCCCGTTATAGGTCGTGGTGAGATCGGGGAGACCGCGCACCGTTACGCCGGCCGACTCGCCCCCGCCGCGCGTCACGCCCACGCCAGGGATACGCTGCAGCGCGGATGAGGCGAAAGTATCCGGCAGCTTGCCGATATCCTCGGCGACGACAGCGTCGACGATGCCGTCGGACGTCCGCTTGATCGCCTGCGCCGATTGGAGGCTGCGGCGCAAACCGGTGACGACGATCTCCCCGTTCGCGTCCGCGACATTGGCCTGCGAGGCGGGCGCGGGCGCAGCCGGATTGATGCTCTGATCGGTCGCGGCGTCCGGCTTGGGGGCTTCCTGAGGCGGATTGGCGGCCTGGGCCCGCGCGGCCGATGGCGCCATGGCCGCCAGCAGAACCATTGGCGAAGCCGACACGCGCAACAGCGATTTCCAGTTCATATTCTCTCTCCCTGTTCGTCCGCCCGATCTTCGCGGGCTGGTAATGAGGCGATGGTAAATAGGGCCGAGCCGGACCGCAATGATTTATATTATATATAGCCGGGCTGATTGCCGTTTGCGGGATGAGCGGACGCGAAACGGGCCCGGGACCGTGCGTGGCTGGACCATGCGCGGCGCGCATAGCTCGTTCGCGGGAAGGGAGTGCGGCACATCCTGCGCGAGCTGCGGCGGATGTGCTTCCGCTCCATGAAGGCGGATCGGCTATTCCGCTATGAAACCGTAGACGGTCGCCGGACTTTGCCATTGGCCCGTCGCCGTCTCCGCCCTAAAGGAGGCAATCCTCCAGCATTCGTGGACCCCATGACCAAATCCGCCACCGACCTGATGCAGGAGATAATCTTCGCGTCCTTGATCGACGCCGTCGGCGCGCTGCGCACGGCGTCCAAGGGCGTGCCCAACGCGATGCTGCGCGACGTGCAGGCGATCGGGCCGAACACCAGCTTTGCGGATCTCCCCAAGGAATTGCAGACGAGCATCGGCGAATCCGTCCGGCAGGCGTTCAATCGCCTGCTCAAGGAGGGCTATAGCGTCTCGCCCGGCCGGCCCGCGCCGCCGCCGGTTCGGCCGCGCCCGCCGGCTGGCGGTGGTCCGCGCCCGCAAGGTCCGGGTGGCCCACGGCCGCAGGCACCAGGCGGTGCCCGCCCGCCGCAGGGACGGCCCGGCCAGCGTCCGGGGGCGAGACCTGGCGGCAACCGCGACGGGCGCCCGCCCAAGCCGCGCGGGAAATAAGGCGGCTTCCCTATCTCCGCTCATGCTGCGTAGAGACCGAGCAGGCGCATCAGCGCCGTATCGAGGGCTCGTATCGAAGCACGCTCCCGAGCCAGTCCTGCGATACGGGCCCTCGATACGCTGCTGACGCAGCTACGCGATGCCTCCTCAGCATGAGCGGGGTGGATGTTTCCCGGAGGGTATGGGAGGCAGCCCTCCCCGCTTGCCGGAAGCCCGCCTTTCGGCTATGGATGATCCATCCAGCGGGCGATGCTCGCGGAGGATGGCGCGCTAAGCCTGGGCAACGCCCATGCTTTGACGCGCCCTTTTCGCATATTGCGCCGAGCTTTCCTCCGCACGCTTCATTTGACGGATGCCGTTCGCGCATGAGGCTCGGGCGGCGGTTCGGCTGAAGACCTCCGGAGACAACCGGACGGCCGGAAACAGACTGAAGGAATATCTATCTTTATGGCCACTACGGCATTTCCCACCCGCGACGATTTCGCGGCGCTGCTGAACGAGACGCTCGGCGGCGAGAACCAAGGCTTCGAAGGACGGGTCGTCAAGGGCACCGTCACCGCGATCGAGAACGACATGGTCGTCATCGACGTGGGACTGAAGTCCGAGGGCCGCGTTCCGCTTCGTGAATTCGCCCCCGCCCCCGGCCAGAAGGCCGAATTGAACGTGGGTGACGAGGTCGAGGTTTATGTCGACCGGGTAGAGAATAGCCATGGCGAAGCGATGCTGTCGCGCGACCGCGCACGCCGCGAAGCCGCATGGGATACGCTCGAGCATGAATTCGCCGCCGGCAATCGCGTCGACGGCGTGATCTTCGGCCGCGTCAAGGGCGGCTTCACGGTCGACCTGAACGGTGCCGTCGCCTTCCTGCCCGGTTCGCAGGTCGATATCCGCCCGGTCCGCGACGTCGGCCCGCTGATGGACATCCCGCAGCCGTTCCAGGTGCTGAAGATGGATCGCCGCCGCGGCAATATCGTCGTGTCGCGCCGCGCCGTGCTGGAAGAGACCCGCGCCGAGCAGCGCACCGGCCTCATCCAGAGCCTGGCCGAGGGCCAGATCGTCGATGGCGTGGTCAAGAACATCACCGATTATGGTGCGTTCGTCGATCTCGGCGGCATCGATGGCCTGCTGCATGTCACGGACATCAGCTACAAGCGCGTCAATCACCCGTCCGAAGTCATCAACATCGGTGACACGGTCAAGGTGCAGATCATCCGCATCAATCGCGACACGCAGCGCATCAGCCTCGGCATGAAGCAGCTCGAGAGCGATCCGTGGGAAGGCGCCGCCGCCAAATATCCGATCGGCGGCAAGTTCACCGGCCGCGTCACCAACATCACCGAATATGGCGCGTTCGTCGAGCTGGAGCCGGGCATCGAAGGCCTGGTCCATGTCAGCGAAATGAGCTGGACCAAGAAGAACGTCCACCCCGGCAAGATCGTCTCCACCTCCCAGGAAGTGGATGTCATCATCCTCGAGGTCGACGAAGAGAAGCGTCGCATCTCGCTCGGTCTCAAGCAGGCTCAGGCCAATCCTTGGGAGAAGTTCTCCGAAGCCCACCCGGTCGGCTCGACCGTCGAGGGTGAAGTCAAGAACGCGACCGAGTTCGGCCTGTTCATCGGCCTGGACGGCGAGATCGACGGCATGGTTCACATGTCCGACATCGCCTGGGGCGTTTCGGGCGAGGAAGCTCTGGCGCTTCACCACAAGGGTGAGACCGTCAAGGCGCAGGTCCTCGACATCGATCCCGAGAAGGAGCGGATCAGCCTCGGCATCAAGCAGCTCGAGCGTGCCGGCGCGTCCACCGCCCCGACTTCGGGCGCGGGCGCAGGTGCCGGTGCCAGCAGCAGCGGCGGCGTCAACAAGGGCGCGATCGTCACGGTCACCGTCATGGCCTCGGGCGACGGCGGCCTCGACGTGCAGGTCGGCGACGATGGTCCGCTGGGCTTCATCAAGCGCGCCGATCTCGGCCGCGATCGCGACGAGCAGCGTCCGGAGCGCTTCCAGCCCGGCCAGAAGCTCGATGCGATGGTGACCGGCTTCGATCGTTCGAAGAAGCCGACCTTCTCGGTCAAGGCGATGCAGCTCGCCGAAGAGAAGCAGGCGGTTGCGCAATATGGCTCGTCCGATTCGGGCGCGTCGCTGGGCGACATTCTCGGCGCGGCGCTGAAGGCACGCGACGAGGCGTAAAAGGTTGCAGTCAGGGGCGGGCCGGGGGAAACTCCGGCCCGTCTTGCAATCATTTGAAAAGATTGATCTACGTTTAGTTTGATTGCATAAGGGGATCAGGCGCAGGGTGCGGCTTCTTGGGGGGCAGGAAGCACTCGTCCGCGGCACCAGTAAGGGGCAAGTCCAGTGATCAGGTCCGAACTCATCGCCCTAGTGCACAAGGATCAGCCCGGGCTTTCGCCGAACGAGGTCGAACAGATCGTCGCCTGCGTGTTCGACGCGATCTCCAAGCGGCTGGCCGAGGGCGGCCGGATCGAACTGCGCGGCTTCGGCACCTTCACCACGCGTGCGCGCGACGGCCGGATCGGCCGCAACCCCCGCACCGGCGAGGCAGTCGACGTCCAGCCCAAACGCGTTCCCTATTTCAAGCCCGGCAAGGAAATGCGCCACCGGCTCAACGTCTGAGCTTCGGCTCTGGCGTTCCAGCCTCTGCTCCGGCTAAGCGTCCCCTGTGCGGACGTGGCGAAATGGTAGACGCAGAGGACTTAAAATCCTTTTCCCGTTAGGGAGTGCGGGTTCAAGTCCCGCCGTCCGCACCACTTTCAAACAGGCCGCACGCGGGTCGTCAGTTCGAGAAATCGCCTAGCCGCGCCCGGCATCAGCGCAGGCATTGCGCGGGCGGGCGCGGAAACCGGGTGCAGTCCCAGCTGGCCCGGGCGAGGCCGAGCACGGCGCTCTTGCGAAAGACGAATGCGACCGAGCGCATCGCCAAGGGCAGGATCGGCAGGCTGCGCGGAATGTCTGCTGCGCTGGTCCAGCCGAAAATCGTGCATTCCGTTTTCGCGCCGCAAATCCTCAAGCCGACCATCGCGTAGCTGTTGGGGTGGGCAGACGGGTCGAGCTGCAGCACATATTGCGCTGCCTCCTCGTCCTTGAGGCGGACGATATTGCCGTTCAACGCGTCGGCACTCAGCCCTGCTATGGTCAGCGCCGGCGGCAGTGGCAGCGCCGCATCGGACGCGACCATTGGCGGATCGCCGGCCGGGGCAAGCTCGGCGAGGCCGGGAAGACGGGCATCGGGCCGCTCGCCGGGCTGAACCTGGCCGGTAAGCCGGTGGCGCGATCCCCATATCCCCGGCCACCGATAGAAGATCTGGGTGTGGACGATCGCGATCTTTTCAAGGCTGGAGCGCCAATAAGGCACGACCCAGTCGGTGTGATAATGAGTAGCGGTGCCGACCGGCTTGTAGACGAAGCCCGACAAGGCGGCCTCCGCGATCTCGCGGGCGCGTGCGAGCGCCTCGGCCGAGAGCGGACGGGCGAGCGAGCCGTCGCAGGTGAAGGTGAACTGGCAGCCCGTCTTACGCTCCGAGCCCTGGAAGATCACACCGCAGACGGTCTTGGGAAAGGCAGGATGGCGCAGCCGGTTGAGCACGACCTGGGCCACGGCGCGCTCGCCCGGAGGATCGTCCCCGGCTTCGTAGAGCACCGCCGCCGCGAGGCAGGCTTGCGCCGCGGCGAGATCCTCGGGTGATCCTTTATAGCGGAAGGGTACCGACGCGGTCGGTGTCGCCGTGACCAAAGGTACGGCGGCGTTGGACGCGCGCGCCTCATCCGGCGTCTCGGGCGCGAAGATCGTGGGCGGCACCTCGGGCGGTGGAGCGAATGCAAGTGTCGTCGCGCTGCCGGGATCGCCCCGCGACAGGTCTGGCTTTGGGCTGGTCTCACCAAATCCGGTCAGCGCGACGGCGACGCCGACTGCGATCAGAATGACTATCGCGACGAGCATCATCTGCTGGCCGCGCCACTTCGATACCGACATCCCGCTCCCTTACCAGCCGCGAGCCGTCTTAACGACAACCGAGCACACTTGCTCCCCGTCCGATGCGACGCGTCGAAGCTGCCGCCGGGCACGCCGCCCCCCCAAAATGAGAGTTGTGATGATCATGATGGGGCTGCAACAATTGCGATATGAACGATCTGGTCTTCGGCTGGCGCACGGCGACGCTCACGGTGGCGATCATTCAGCTTTTGCTGATCGCGGCCGCCCTAAGCCGGCCGATCGCCAATCGCGTCGCCAACCGGACGCTTTCGTTCCTGCTACTGACCCTGGCCGGAATCGTTACACCTTGGGCGATCGGCTTCGCCGGCTTTTACGATCACTGGCATTGGCTCACCTTCGCGCCCTTCTCGATCACGCTCGCGGTAGCGCCCCTCCTATGGCTCTACGTGAAGGGCTTGGTCGATGGGGAATGGCCGCCCCGCTCATGGTGGCATCTCGCGCCGGCCGCGGTTCAATTTCTTTTTCTATTGTCCGGATTTCTTCTCCCGATGGGATTGAAGAGCCAATGGGCGGATATCGCGTTGCTGCCTTATGGCGCCGCTGCCGGCGTCGCCACGACTGTCGGGCTCATAGTCTACGGCATCGCCAGCCTGCGCGCGATACGCCGTTACCGCAGTCGAATGGCCGACGTGCGCAGCGACGATGCGCGATATGCCCTGCGATGGTTGACCCGGATAATCGGCGCCAACCTGCTCCTGCTTCCGATCTGGTCAGGTTATGCGATCTGGGATGCGGTCGCACCCTTGGGATATCGCCGACTCATGGGACTATATGTCGCGATCGCAGCATTCGCTCTCTATCTGGCTATCGAGGGGTGGCGCCACGCTACGCTGCCGTTTCCGCGGCTGGTGGAAGCCGATCCGCTGCCGACGGCCACGCGCGATTGGGAGGAGCTTGGCACAAGATGGGCGGCAATCGTGAGACAGCAAGGATGGGCAGCCGATCCGGAATTGAGTTCCGCGCTGCTCGCACGAAAGCTTGGCACAAATACCAGCTATCTGTCCCGCGCGCTGAACGAGGGGCTGGGCATCGGCTTTTCGACATTCATCAACCAGCTTCGTAGCGAAGCCGTGGCCGCGGCGCTCTCGGCCGGGGACAGACGGGACGTACTCGACCTGGCATTCGAAGCTGGCTTCGCCTCCAAGGCGAGCTTCAATCGCGCTTTTCAAGCGAGCTTCGGCATGAGCCCGAGCGCGTATCGTCGCGTCTCACTTCATAAATGAAGCTGTATTTGTCGAAATGAGGCGCGCAAGCGGGCGGTTTCTTGCCACCTGCCGCCCATGAACAGACGCCAAGCTCTTGCCGCAATCGGTGCGTGGACCGCCTTCCCTGCCATTAGCGCCACCAACGCGGACTATCGCGGGGACATAGCTATATTGCGGGAGGCGCTGCGATTGCATCCCGGTCTCTATCGCTATGCCACGCCGTCGCAGATCGACAGACGCATTGCCCGGCTTGAGCGTGATTATGTTGCCGCCGCGACGATTGAGCAGCGATATCTGACGCTCTCAAGATTTCTCGCCACCATTCGCTGCGGTCATACCTATTGCAATTTCTACAACCAGAGCGACGATGTCGCGGCCGCCTTGTTCGACCGCAACAGTCGGCTGCCTTTCCATTTCGATTGGATTGAAGGCCGCATGATTGTGGTCGCCGATCCCGACGGGGTCGGTCTTGCTCCGGGAAGCGAGGTGTTGACCGTCAACGGCGTGCGCGCCGCCGAGATGCTCGCGACGCTGCTGCCCTATGCACGCGCGGACGGACATAACGACGCCAAAAGGGTTGCGTTGCTCGGGGTGACCGGCAGCGACCGCATCGAATTTTTCGATGTCTTTCACGGGCTGATTTACGGTGTACCGCCCAATGAGACCCATCGGCTTGTTCTGCGCCGGCCCCAAGGCACGATCCACGCCACGCAAGTCCCCGCCATCGGGCTTGCCGCCCGACAGGCGCAAATGACGGCGCGAGACTATTCCGGCGAAAAACCGGCCTGGAGCTGGACGATGCAGGATGACGGCATCGCAACGCTCACCATGCCCAGCTGGGCCTTGTACGAAAGCAAATGGGACTGGCGGCAATGGCTCTCGGAGCGTCTCGACAGCCTGCATGGCGCCAAGGGATTGATCGTCGATATTCGCCAGAATGAAGGCGGGGAAGATTGTGGCGATGCCCTGCTGGCGCGCCTTGCGGAGAAGCCCATCCTCGATCCCGGAGCCGAACGCCGCGTCCGCTTCGTTCGCACGCCGGCCGCGCTGAACCCTTATCTGCATACCTGGGACAAGAGCTTCCGCACGCTCGGTGTAGGGGCGCAGCCCATCGGAAACGGATTTCTCCGGTTGACGGGGGATCATGCGGAGGAAGTGATCGCCCCGGTCGCACCCCGGATCACGCTTCCGGTCGCGGCATTGATCGGACCCGTCAACAGCTCGGCCACCTTCCAGTTCGCGCAGAAAGCCAAGCGCAGCCGGCTGGTCCGGCTGTTCGGCGAACGAACGGGTGGTAATCAGCGCGGCATCAACGGCGGGTGCTTCTTCTTCGTGCAGCTCCCGGCCAGCGGCATCGAATTCGACTTGCCGCTCATTGGCTATTTCCCGGAGGGAAACCCGCCGGATACCGGCCTGGCACCCGACGTCCACGTGCAACGGTCGGCCGCCGACCTCGCGGCAGGCAGGGACGGCGCTCGCGCCGCGGCTGCTGCCTGGATATTGCGAGGAAGCGCGTGACGATCTGATCTGTTTATTCCTCGTGCCGTTCGCCCACTCCATGCGTTCCGCACAGACACGATCAGGAGGTTAGCATGGGCGACGATAGCAAACCGGGCGCGGCGGGCGACGAGAACCAGCCACCGGTCGAGATGGCGAATGACGAGGGCGCCGATCCGTCGGGCGATATCGAGCGGCAGAATTCGGGCGGCAACTCGGCCGATGGCACGGCGGCGCGTGGCAATATCTTCAGCGAGAAGGACGGCGATGCCGGACTGGATGCTCCGCAAGCGCATCCGAGCTGACCTTCGGCCCCGGTAGCCTCGTCATTGCTCGGCGGTTTCTGCGATGTCGTCTTAGGCTCCCTACCGGCTACAGGGGAGCGCAGTGTGGCGGACGCGCCTCTGTTGCTTCAGGCATGTGCCGGGTAAGCTCTTCCAGATGCGGCCATACCTTCTTACTCTGCTGAGCGCGACGTTGCTGCTGACGGCGTGTCAGGGACGGGCGGGCGATGGACCGCTCGACGTGAGCGTGATCGGCGAGCGGTGGACCGAACCGACCCCGGCGGCTGCGCTTCTGACGGCCACCAGCGGCGGACTGGTCCGGCTCGATCGCGAGGGCCAGGTCATTCCCGGCGCCGCCGCACGCTGGGCGATCCTCGATGACGGCGTGGATTATATCTTTCGCATCGACGATCAGGCGGGGCTCACCGCCGCGACGATCGTTCGCCGGCTCCGTGCCGGGCTGCGCCGCCAAGCGCGCAATCCCGATTTCGCCGCGCTGGCGCCAGTGGAAAGCGTAACCGCCGTCACGACAAAAGTGGTGGAAATGCGCCTGTCCGTGCCCCAGCCCGATCTGCTGCCGCTGCTCGCGCGTCCCCAGCTCGCGGTGGGCAGCCCCACGGCCTTGCATCCAACCGCTACAAGCAATGCGCAGATATTGCTGGGCGCGCGCGCAGGCGAGGAAGCGCCACCGGCGGTGCGCCTGCGGACCGAACGCGTCGGCCGCGCGGTGGCGCGCTTCCAGGCGAATGAGGGGCTGGCGGTGCTCGGCGGGACCTTCGCGGACTTGGCGGTCGCACGCGTCGCGCAGCCGCGGCGCGACGCATTGCGGTTCGATCCGGCGAGCGGGCTGTTCGGGCTGGCGATCCGCAACAGCAAGCTCGATCCGGCGCTCCGCAATGCGCTGTCGCTGTCGATCGATCGCGACCGCATCGTCATCACATTTGCCGCCCCCGGACAGGCCAAGGCGACGACCGTCGCAGGTTCGACGATCGAGCCGGATCTCGAGCAGCGGCGCGCCACGGCGCGGGCCCTGCTGGCGGGAACGGCGCGACAGGTCCGCGTGGCGATGCCGGCCGGGCCCGGGGCCCGCCTGCTATTCGCCTTGCTCGCCGACGATTGGCGAAAAGTCGGCGTTACAGCAGAAGCTGTCGCGCCGGGCGCGGCCGCCGACCTCATGCTTGTCGATCGCGTAGCGCCGCCCGGCACGCTGGCAACACTCGCCTGTGCGCTGAGCGCAGGATGCGATCCGCACGATCGGCTGGCCTTGATCAACCCGCCTTATATCCCGATCGCGACGCCGATCCGCTGGTCGCTGGTGGCGCCGTCGCTCGACCTGTTCACCGCCAACAGCCTAGCGGTGCATCCGCTCGATCAGTTGCGCGGGCGCCGCTGAGCGGAACCAACAATGCCGTTCGCGCGATCATGGTCCATGGCCAACACCACACGACATTATCAAGCGCTCGCCGACCGGCTTCCGGGCTTCGGGCGCGACCCGCAATCGGTGCGCAAACGGGTGGAGGCGATGGAGCATCTGCTCGAGCGTATGTTCGTCATTCCCGGCATTAATCGCCCGGTCGGGCTCGACGTTATTCTCGACGCCCTGCCGTTTGCCGGCGGTTTCGTGGGCGCGGTGCTAGGCTCGTGGATGGTGTGGGAGGCACGCAATCTCGGCATGTCGAAATGGCAGATGGCGCGCATGTTCGGCAATGTCGGCGTCGATGCCGTGCTCGGCGCGATCCCTTGGCTGGGCGCGATTCCCGACTTTTTCTTCCGATCGAACAGCCGAAATCTGAAGATCATCCGCCGCCATCTCGACAAACATCATCCGGCGACGGTGACGATCGAGGCCCGCTAACGAGGCAAACGTATGCGGACCGGCCGATCGGCCGCGATCGGCGTCGCGCATTTTTCCGGTCTGAAGCGGGTATCGAGGCACAGCCACACCTCCCGCAGCCAGCCGTCGCGATCGAGGTTCAGATTTACCGTGTCCGGTCGCATCCCCGGATTGGCGGCGGCAAAGGCCGACGCCAAGGTGCCGGCGGAGACGGCCGTGCGACCGAGCGCCGCCATGTCCGGGGTGCGGAGGCGATGGAATAGCCGGTTGGACCGCCTGAAATAGGCATCGGAGGTTATGCCCATGCAGGTGCCGTGCTTGGCCCATTCGTGCTGCATAAGCTGGGCCGAAGGGGTCGCCCGGAAATGGGCCGCGATCGTGCTGGGCGGGAGGATGGCAGCATCGGCGCACCATTGCGGCCAGCTTTTACCCAGCCCGTCGGGCCACAGGCCGTGCAGCACGAAACCACTGCCCTTCTCAATCCCGCACTGGAAGCTCTCCGCCCCGGGCACGGGATGATAGCAATGTTCGGGTGTCCAGATGAGCGCGAGCGTGTAGCTGCCGATCGGTTCGATCCGGCGCGGCTGATCCGCGCTGGCGCCTTCAGCGTGCGGCACGGGAATATGTGCGGGTAACGCCCAGCCGGTTGCGGCGTAGGCGACGGCAAGGGCGAACAGACCCATCATAGCGAAGCGAAATCCAGGCCGATGTCGGCGGCGGGTGCGGACTGGGTCAGGCGACCGACCGAAATATAGGTCACGCCGGTTTCGGCGATTGCCCGGATCGTATCGAGCCGGACGCCGCCCGACGCCTCCGTGGGCACCCGGCCGTCGACGGTCGCCACGGCTTCGCGCAAAGTGGCGGGGTCCATATTGTCGAGCAGCAGCCAGGTCGCGCCCGCATCGAGCGCGGGGCGGATCTGATCAATCCGGTCGACCTCGACGATGACGCGCTCAATACCGGCCCGAACCGCGCGCCTTACGGCCTCGCCGATACCGCCGGCGACCGCGACATGGTTGTCCTTGATCATCGCCGCGTCCCACAGCCCCATACGATGGTTGCGGGCGCCCCCCATAAGCGTCGCATATTTCTCGAGCCGGCGCAGGCCGGGGATGGTCTTGCGCGTGTCGAGCAAGATCGCGCCGGTGCCGGCAATCGCATCGACATAGGTACGCGTGAGCGTTGCGATGCCTGAGAGATGCTGGATCGTATTGAGTGCTGAGCGTTCGGCGGTGAGCAAGGCGCGCGCCTTACCCTGGACCCGCAACAGCGCAGTGCCGGCCGGCACCGAAGCGCCATCCTCGGTCAGTATCTGAATTTGCGCCGTGGGATCGAGGCGCATGAAAAAGGCGGCTGCCAGGCCCATTCCAGCGACGACGATCGCGTCGCGGCTCGCCATGGTGCCGGTAAAGCGGGCATCGGCCGGGATTACCGCCTGCGAAGTTATGTCCCCCGCCTCGCCCAGATCCTCGGCCAGGGTGGACGCAATGAAGGCATCGCGGTCGAAGCCGTCCAGTTCGAAACTCATGGCAGCTCCATCATGTCGGGGGCATTTGTAAGGTGGCCGTAGCGGGGGTAAAGTGTCGGCTTCTTACGATGGAGACGAACGATGCGTTTGACCATCATCGCGATTGCCATTGCTCTCCCGGGGGTCGCCGCGGCCGCACCTGCCCCGGCTTTATCGTGGGGCAAGCCCCGCGTCTCGCTCGCGACCTACCGCGCCGAGGCGATCGGCTGCGGCATGCGCGCTTATTACACCGACGTGTCCGATACCAAGGCCGCCCAAAGCTTCGTGGAGGGGACCCGCCGGATCGATGCGACGCTGGGCGCGTCCAGCGCGACGCCCCTGCCCGGCGTCTCGTCGGCCCAGGCCGCCCAGGATGCGATCGGCAATTACACCACCGTCCAGCAGATCGTGCACAGCGTCCATCCTGAAGAGGGTTTCCAGGAGATCAAGGACCTGCAGGGCTCGCTGGTCGCCAAATGCCTGATCGACCATGGCTATCACCGCTTCCACCTGACCGACGCGCAGCGCAAGCGGCTCGAAAAACTGAAGGTCGGCAGCGAAGAGCGCCATGCCTATCTGCATAAGCTGGCGAGCGACCCGGAGATACTTTCGACACAGGCCGAGCCCGATCCAGGCACGGCGGCGCAATAAAAGCTCGGGACGCGAGGCTTTCCTGTCCCGATCGTCCTTGCGAGCGGAGCGAACCGCCGGGGCGTGTACCGCGCCCCGCAATGACGAAAATAGAGTGCCCTAGTCTCCCGACGGCGGATGCTGCCCCAGATCGCCTTTGCCGACCGTGGCACTGGCCATTTCGAGCATGCGGTCGAGCGGGCGCTTGGCGGCGAGGCGGGTGGCCTCGTCCATCTCGATCCGAGGGCTGAGATCGCGCAGCGCGAGGTAGAGCTTCTCGATCGAGTTCATCGCCATGTACGGGCACATGTTGCAGTTGCAGTTGCCGTCGGCGCCGGGCGCACCGATGAAGGTCTTGTGCGGCGCCGCCTTTTCCATCTGGTGGATGATATGCGGCTCGGTTGCGACGATGATCGTCTGCGCCGGCGAGGATAAGGCAAAGTCAAGGATTGCGCGCGTCGAACCGACCTGATCGGCATGGTCGAGGATGTAGGCCGGGCATTCGGGATGGGCGGCCACCGGCGCCCCTGGATATTGCGCCTTGAGCTTCAGCAGCTCGGTTTCGCTGAATGCCTCGTGGACAATACAGGCTCCCGGCCACAACAGCATGTCGCGGCCGGTAATGCGGTTGAAATAGGCGCCGAGATTCTTGTCAGGTGCGAAGATGATCTTCTGATCCATTGGGATCTGGGACAATATCTTCTCGGCAGACGAGGAGGTGACGATGATGTCGGAATGCGCCTTCACCGCGGCTGAGCAATTTATGTAGGTCAGCGCGATATGATCGGGATGTGCCGCGCGGAAGCGGGCGAACTGCTCCGGAGGGCAGGAATCTTCGAGGCTGCAGCCGGCTGCCATGTCGGGCAGCACCACCGTCTTCTGCGGCGACAGGATCTTGGCAACTTCAGCCATGAAGCGCACGCCGCAAAAAGCGATCACGTCCGCGCTGGTCTCCGCCGCCTTGCGCGACAGATCCAGGCTGTCGCCGACGAAATCGGCCAGATCCTGAATCTCCGGCACCTGATAATAATGGGCCAGGATGACCGCATTCTTTTCCTTGCGCAGGCGATCAATCTCCGCGCGCAGGTCCAGTCCGGCAAGGCTTTGAGTAAGAGCGTTCATAGACCCCAGATAGGAAAGCCGAAGCCCTTTGTCGAAGGTGATCAGCATCGATCATTGATGAAAATACAATTCGTATGTGAAATAGGTGGATCAAAGCCATCGCCACGTATTACGGGGTGAAAAAACGGGGAGGATCGGATGCGCATTGCAGGGATGATGACGGCGGCCTCGACGCTGCTGCTCGCGGGAAGCGCGTTGGCCGCACCGCTGGCGACTGTCGAACGCCATGGCAGCGTGGTCGCGGTGGAGCCTTATGCCGCCAACATCGTCCGCGTGACGATCGCGCTCGACCGCGATCTGGCCGATGCCGCGCCCGGCTATGGCGTCAGCGCCAAGAGCGACGCCAGCGGGTGGAGCCACGGCGAGAGCCAGGCGGGCGACACTTTCGCCTCAAGCGCAATGAGCGTGACGGTCAATGCTCAGCCCTGGCCCAAGGCGCCCAGCCAGATGGAGCGTTATTTCGCGCCGTCACTGCCTCCTGTTTCCGTGACGATCAAAGGCGCCGATGGCCGCGCGATCGTGGCCATGAACGGGTGGGAGATGGCGCCGCAGGAGGTCGCCGGGGAAAAGACGTTCAAGGTTGGCGCGAGCTTCTCAATCACGCCGGACGAGCATTTCTACGGGCTCGGCCAAAATCAGGAAGGTACGCTCGACCTGAAGGGCCGCACGATCGACTGCCGCCATTATTATGACGCGCCCGCCGGGGAGCAGGTGTGCGTGCCGGTGCTGGTGAGCTCCCACAACTACATGATCGTGTGGGACAATCCCTCGGCGACGACGGTCTCGGCGGGCATGAACAACAGCACGCATTTTCAGTCCAATGTCGGCGAGCGGGTTTCCTTCTTCGTCGTCACCGGTGCCAACAGCGACGATCTCTACCGGGGCTATCGGCTGCTTACCGGCATTACCCCCCTGCCCCCCAAGGCGGCGTTCGGCCTGATCCAGTCCAAGGCGCGTTACGAGAGCCAGGCCGAATTGCTGGGCATCGCCAAGGGTTATCGCGACCGCGGCTATCCATTGGACGTGATGGTGCTCGACTGGTTCTACTGGACACGGATGGGGCAGCTCGACATCGATCGAACCTTCTTTCCTGATCCGGCCGGCATGAACCGCCAGCTCCACGATTGGGGCATGCACAGCATCATCTCGGTGTGGCCGCGCTTCGAGAAAGAGAGCCGTTACTTCAACCTGCTGGCGGCGAAGGGCTGGCTGCTCAAGGACAAGGACGGCAAGCCGGTGGATGGGCTGGCGGTGCGATCCGACCGCGCCGGGGCGCTGCTCGACAGTACCAATCCCGCGGCACGCGCCTGGTTCTGGGACAAGATCCGCGACAATATCGCTTCGCAGGGCTTCGACTGGTTCTGGCTGGACGAGACCGAGCCCGATCTGGTGCCCGACGGCTATCTCTATTCGATCGGCTCGGGCGACCGCTACCACAATGTCTTCCCGCTCGTGCATACCGGCGGTGTCGCCGAAGGATCGGCGCGCGATCGCCCCCAATTCCGCAACCTGATCCTCGCCCGCGCGGCCTATCTCGGCGCGCAGGCCAGCGGGGCGATCTTCTGGACATCGGACGTGCAGGCGACATGGGAGGCGCTCAAGCGCCAGGTGCCCGCCAATCTGGGAATGGCGGCCAGCGGCATCGCCTATACCAGCAGCGACACCGGCGGCTGGCAATGGCCGAACGGGCCGAAGGCGGCCCACGCCCCGCTGGTCGATCCGGCGGGCGCGACCGCGATGGCGCCGTCCTATGCGGACTATCCCGAGTTGTTCGTGCGCTGGTTCCAGCTCAATACGTTCACGCCGACGTTACGCATTCACGGCCAGCGTCCTGGCACGGCGATCTGGGAATATGGCAAGGCGGCCGAGCCGATCCTCGCCGACTTTCTGCGACTGCGTTACCAGTTGATGCCCTATCTCTATTCGCTGGGATACAACACTTACCAGAGCGGCGCGCCGTTCATGCGCGCCCTGTTCATGGACTTCCCCGACGATCCCGCCGTGGCGACGATCGGTGACGAATATATGTTCGGGCCGGCTTTCCTGGTCGCGCCTGTGACCGAGCAGGGTGCCGTCAGCCGAAAGGTCTATCTGCCCGCCGGCAGCGACTGGTACGATTGGTGGACCAACCGCAAGATCGGCGGCGGCCAATGGATCGAGGCTGCGGCGCCGATCGAGCGCATACCCTTGTTCGTCCGTGCCGGATCGATCGTGCCGCTAGGTGCGCCGATCCAGAATACGGCGACAAAACAAGCATTGTCGGAGATCCGCATTTTTCCCGGCCGCGATGCCAGCTTCATGCTCTATGACGATGATGGCGTGAGCAATGCCTACCGCAAAGATGGCGGAAAACCAGCGCTGTTGCGCTGGGACGACGCGGGAGGCCGATTGTCGACCGGGAGCGCGCTTCCCACCGGGCAGACGCCCGCTCCCTTGGTAAAGGTGATACGCGCGCAGTGATTACCATATTGGGGCTCTCCGGCAGCCTGCGCCGTCACAGCTTCAACAGGGGATTGCTGCGGGCGGCGGCCGAGGCGATGCCAGAGGGGGCACGACTGGAGCTCGGCTCCATCGCGGATATCCCGCTCTACGATGGAGACGTAGAGGCGCAGGGCATTCCCGCGGCAGTCGCCGCGCTCAAGGAACGCGCCGCGGCCGCCGAGGCCCTGCTGCTTGTCACGCCGGAATATAACAATGGCATTCCCGGCGTGTTCAAGAATGCGATCGACTGGATGAGCCGTCCCGCCGACGATATACCTCGCATCTTCGGCGCCAAGCCGGTGGGAGTGATCGGCACGTCGCCGGGTCGGTTCGGGACATTGTTGAGCCAGACTGCATGGCTGCCGGTATTGCGCACGCTGGGGGCGAACCATTGGAGCGGAGGGCGGCTCGTGGTTACGGGTGCCGGCGGTCTGTTCGACCAAGCGGGGAATCTCACCGATGCGGCCACCCGCGCGCGGCTGCGGACTTATCTGGCGGACTTCGTGGAGCATATCGCAGGCGCTTGACCGCGGCGATCATTCTACCGCTAATCTGCCGGACGGCGGCACGCCGCGGATGGAGGAGATGATGCGCGCGATATTTCCGCTGACGGTCTTGCTTGGCGCCGGCGCGGCGACCGCCCAGACCGCGCCGCGCGTGATAGCCAATGTCGGCTTGGTCGGCTCTGAATGCGTGCGCTACGATACGTCCGCCGACCGCTACATCGTTTCCGATCTCAACGGCGCCGAGCCGGGCTTCGTCTCGATCGTCTCGCCGGACGGCGCGGTCGAGCAACTCAAATGGATCGACGGCGGCGTCAGCGGGCTGGCCGATCCGCTCGGCCTCTTCGTCGCCGGCGACAAAGTCTATGTCGCGACGTCGCGACGATCAGGGTTTACGACCGGCGCAGCGGTGCGGCCATTTCCGCCATTTCCGTTCCGGGCGCGCAGCGACTGAACGATCTCGCCGTCACCGGCGACGGTACGATCTACGTCACCGATTCCGGCAAGCCCGATCAGCCCGGCGCACTCTTCCGCGTCTCGCCCAAGGGCAAAGTGATCGAATGGGTTGCGCGCGACGATGCGCTCGAGAAAGTGAACGGCATCGCGGTAATGGCGGACGGTACGATCGTGCACGGCGGCCGCGGGGTGAATCTGGTGTTCCGTAATGCCGCGGGCCGCATCCTGCGCGAACGCAGTCTCCCCACCGGCCGCATCGATGGGATCATTCCGCTGGCGGACGGCGGTCTGCTCGTGGCGAGCCAGGACGGTCACACCGTCTATCATGTCGCGCCTGACAATGGCCCGATCACGCAAGCCGCCAAGGATATCGAAGTGCCGGCGGCGATCGGCTACGATGCAAAGCGTAACCGTCTGATCGTCCCTCAGATCCGCGCGGCTTCGCTGACATTCGTAGACCTGCCGGCACGGTAGCGAAGGTCCAGGCGCCTCGCTCTTCCGTTCGCGCTGAGCCGGTCGCAGGGCCGCTCTTCTCTAGCTTAATGAAAGACAGTGCTTCGACAAGCTCGAACGGTTGGGAGATCGGCTATCGCTCGTCCCGGAATCGCGCGGTGACGGTCGCGTCGATGCCGGCTGCCTTGAGCGGCATCGCGAAGCTGCGCTGGATCGCGTTGCGAGCCGCGTCCCGCGCCAGGCGCATCGGCAGCGCGTCGCGCGCCTGCCGCACCAGCTCCGCCTGCCCGGCGGACTTGTTGGCAGCATCGAGCCGCGTGCCGATGTCCGTGAGGGCCATCAGCACACCGCCCTCTCCATAGGTCTGGATACGCTGCAGATCGACGTCGGGCGCGGACACTTTGAGCGGCGGCAAAGTCACCGTGAGCGTGCGGCTGGCCGCGTCCCATGCCAGATCGCGCTGCTGGAGCGCCGCAAGGTCGAGCTCGTAACGCACCATGCCCGGCATGATCAAAGTCTGCTTGGCCGATAAACCGAAGCGATGCTGCTCGGACGTGACGACGGCCACGAAGCGCGCGGCGAACGGCACCAGCACGGCCTGCTGGCGCACAGCCTGCAAGCTCGCCGCCGCGACCGTCACCGGATCGGGATTGAGCTCCTTCTTGAGCTTCCAGCCGAGTGCCAAGATGATGCTCAAGGCGACCAGCACGATCAGCAGCAGCGCGCCGACGAACTTGGCAATCGGCCGGATCATGCCGCGATCGCCCAATTATCGCCGTCACGCCACACCCGGTCCCGCGCCTCCAGATCGATCAGATGCGCCAACACGGAACGGCCGGCCGCGCCGTGCAGACGCGGATCGATGCCGCGATACATGCTTTGCACCATCAGCGGGATCGGCTGCGCTTCCTGCTCGAGCAGGTCGAGGATCTGGCGTTCGCGCTGGCGGCGGTGCGCCGCGATAGCACGCACGAAGCGCTGCGGCTCGCGCACGGGATCGCCATGCGCCGGATAATAGATGCGGTCGTCGCGCCGGATCAGCTTGTCGAGGCTTGCCATATAATCGGCCATGTCGCCGTCGGGCGGCGACACGACGGTGGTCGACCAGCCCATGATATGATCGCCCGAAAAGAGCGCGCCGCTTTCCGGCAGCGCGAAACAGAGATGGTTGGAGGTGTGACCCGGCGTCGCCACCGCCTGCAGCGTCCAGCCCGAGCCGGTCACGCTCTCGCCATCGCCGAGCACCCGATCCGGCCGATAGTCGGCATCGAAGGCAGCGTCGGCGCGCGGCCCGTCATCGTCCATCGTCAGCGGCGCGCAGCCGATGATCGGCGCCCCGGTCAGCGCCTGGAGCGGGCGGGTCGCCGGGCTGTGGTCGCGATGCGTATGGGTGCACAATATGGTGATGATCCGCTCGCCTGCGGTGGCGGCGCGGATCGCTTCGATATGCTCCGGCAGGTCCGGGCCGGGATCGATCACCGCCACCTCGCCGCGCCCGACGATGTAGGTCTCGGTCCCGGTATAGGTGAATGGCGACGGATTGGGCGCCAGAAGGCGGCGCACCAACGGCTCCAAGGTCACGGGGATAGCAGTCACGCCACCGGCGCTCACTGCGCGGCGGAGACGCCCTGCTCCTGCATCAGCTGGCCGAGCTCACCGCTTTCGTACATCTCCATCATGATGTCCGATCCGCCGATGAACTCCCCCTTCACATAAAGCTGCGGGATCGTCGGCCAGTCGGAATATTCCTTGATGCCCTGGCGGATGCCCTGATCCTGCAGCACGTCGACGGTCGTATAACCGACCCCGAGATGCTCGAGGATGGCGATCGCCCGGCTGGAAAAGCCGCATTGCGGAAAGAGCGGCGTGCCTTTCATGAACAGGACGACATCGCTGCCTTTGACGGCGGTATCGATACGGGAGCGCGGATCATCGGTCATGGCAAGATACTCTATGAAGGGATTGCGGTTGTGAGCTGAAGGGCATGGAGTGCGCCGCCCATATTGCCACCGAGCGCCTCGTAAACGCGACGCTGCTGGGCAACGCGCGACTGGCCACGAAAGCTTTCGGACACGACCCGTGCGGCATAATGATCGCCGTCGCCGGCAAGGTCGGTGATCTCCACATGCGCATCGGGAATCGCCGTGCGGATCATCGTTTCAATGTCTTCGGCCGCCATCGCCATATCAGCGCTCGACCCCGATCAGCTGGCGGCGCGCCTCGATCGTGGCGTCATGGAGCGCGCTACGGACGCGGCTTTCATCCATCTCGACATTGGCCGAGAGCAGATCGCCGACGAGCTTGCGGATGACATCCTCATCGCCCGCTTCCTCGAAATCGGCCTGTACTACCGCCTTGGCATAGGCATCGGTCTCTTCAGGAGTGAGCCCCATCAAACCAGCCGCCCAGGTGCCGACCAGCCGGTTGCGGCGTGCGGTGACGCGGAACGCCATCTCCTCATCGCGTGCGAACTTCGATTCGAAGGCACGTTCGCGATCTTCGAAAGTGGTCATTCAGCGTGCTCCCTTGTTTGCAGAGAAGATAGGGATGGGCGCGGAAGCGCGCAACCAAGCCTTAAAAGGGGATGGCGAAGGTAATCATCGCCCGCGTGCTGCCGAACGCCCCTTCATCGACATGCGCCTTGAGCTTGCCGCCAAGAAATTTGGTCTCGGCCACGATCGGATCGTCCCGATATCGCCCCTCATCGATCGGGCGAAGCCGATAACGCTCGTCGGCATCCCTGGTACCGCACACGACGATCTCGTCGGTCGGCGCGCGGCTGTCGCATTCGATCGGCGGATGAAGGTAGGTATGCGGTGGAACGGTGGCTTCGCCCGTAACCACAGAGGTGGGATCCAAGACCGCTGCCAGAAGATAGGCCAATATTGCCATCGATCTCTCCCACCAGCCTGACGCCAAGCTCTCATCGCATTGCGGCGTTTTTGTGCCGCGGTTTCAGCTTTCACCCACCAATGCCCCGCCGTCGATCCGACGGTAGAAGCAGCTGCGCTCGCCGGTGTGGCAGGCGGGGCCCGCCGGCTCCACTTTCAGCCAGACTGCGTCCTGATCGCAATCGATGCGCAGCTCCGCCACACGCATCACATTGCCCGAGGTCTCACCCTTCTTCCACAGGGCGCCGCGCGAACGCGACCAGAACCAGGCCTCGCCGCTGTCGATCGTATGCTTCAGGGCGTCGGCGTTCATGTGCGCGACCATGAGCAGCTCACCGCTGTTGCGGTCGGTAACGACGGCGGTGATCAGCCCGGCTGCGTCCCAGCGGGGGGCGAGATTGCTGCCGTGTTCGATGTCATCAATCATGTCTGCGCCTTAGCGATCGGGGCAAAATAGGAAAAGTTCGTCATTAACCTGTAATAGGGGCGACATCCGGGATCAGGCCCCCTATATGAGCGGCCACGGCGGCAATAGGGCTGAGATGCTCACCACCAATCCATTCGATGACGACAAGCTGCGCGAAGAGTGTGGCGTCTTTGGCGTTTACAATGCCGAGTCGGCGGCTGCGGTCGTCGCGCTAGGCTTGCATGCGCTGCAGCACCGCGGCCAGGAGGCAGCTGGTATCACCAGTTGGGACGGTGCGCTGTTCCACAGCCACCGCGCCATGGGCCATGTCGCCGGCAATTTCGACCGCGACGAGACTATCCGAGCTTTGCCGGGCCGCGTCGCTTGCGGCCATGTCCGCTACTCGACCACCGGCGAGACCGCGCTGCGCAACGTCCAGCCGCTGTTCGCCGAGCTGGCCGGCGGCGGCTTCGCGATCGCGCATAACGGCAACCTCTCAAACGCGATCCACATCAGGCAGGAACTGGTCCGGCGCGGCTCGATTTTCCAATCGACGAGCGATACGGAGACGATCATCCACCTCGTCGCCACTTCCACCTACCCGACGATGATCGATCGCTTCATCGATGCGCTGCGCCGCGTCGAGGGTGCCTATTCGCTCATCTGCATGACGCCCGAGGGTATGATCGCCTGCCGCGACCCGCTCGGTATCCGGCCGCTGGTGATGGGCAAGCTCGGCGATGCCACCATTTTCGCTTCCGAGACTGTGGCGCTCGACGTGTGCGGCGCCGAATTCGTGCGGCAGATCGAGCCGGGCGAGATGGTGATCGTGAGCGATACTTTGGTGCGTTCGATCCGCCCGTTCGCTCCCGTGGCGCCCCGCCCCTGCGTGTTCGAACATGTCTATTTCTCGCGGCCCGATTCGGTGATCGATGGGCATTCGGTCTATTCGGTGCGCAAGGCGATCGGCGCCGAACTGGCGCGCGAAACCCTGGTCGAGGCGGATTATGTCATTCCCGTCCCCGATTCGGGCGTGCCCGCCGCAATCGGATATGCGCAGGAATCGGGCATTCCGTTCGAGCTCGGCATCATCCGCTCGCATTATGTCGGACGTACCTTCATCCAGCCGGCCGACAATATCCGGCACCTTGGCGTCAAGCTGAAGCATAATGCCAATCGGGCGTTGCTCGAAGGCAAGCGGATCGTGCTGGTCGACGATTCGATCGTGCGCGGCACCACCAGCATGAAGATCGTGCAGATGATGCGCGATGCCGGCGCGACAGAAGTGCATATGCGGATCGCATCACCGCCGACGAGGCACAGCTGCTTCTACGGTGTCGACACGCCCGAGCGCGCCAAATTGCTGGCGGCGCGCATGACGGTCGAAGAGATGGCGGCCTATATCAATGCCGACAGCCTCGCCTTCGTCTCCGTCGACGGGCTCTATCGCGCGCTCGGCGAACAGTGCCGCGCCCTGGGACGCCCAAGCCATTGCGACGCCTGTTTCACCGGCGAATATCCGACCCCGCTTACCGATCACGAGGAAATTCCGGATCAGTTCGCCATGCTGGAACCCGTCCCCGCCTGAGGTACTCGTCATGCTGAACATGTTTCAGCATCCATCGCCCGAAACGCGCCGCGGCGCGGATGCTTGGTGGACCCTGAAACAAGTTCAGGGTGACGGATAGGCTTCGGTTACGCTTCCACCACGCGCGATGACGCTTTAGTGCGCGGGCATGACCGACCAGCCTTTCTCCGACAAAATCGCCCTCGTCACCGGTGCCAGCCGCGGGATCGGCGCAGCGACTGCCAAGGCGCTGGCCGCCAGGGGCGCCCACGTCATCCTCGTTGCCCGCACCGTCGGGGGCTTGGAGGAGACCGAAGAGGCGATCCACGCGGCCGGCGGCACGGCCACGATCGCGCCGCTGGATCTGGCAGACGGAGATTCGATCGGGCGGCTGGCGGATGCGATAGGACAGCGTTGGGGCAAGCTTGACCTGCTCGTGCTCAACGCCGCGATCCTCGGGACGCTCACTCCTGTACCATCGATCGATGCCAAGGAATTTTCACGGCTGCTGACGCTCAATGTCGGCGCAAATCAGGCGCTGATCGCAGCGTTCGACCCTTGGTTACGGCAGAGTATCGCACCCAGGCTGGTGGCGCTTACGTCCAGCGTCGGGGCCCGTCCGCGCGCTTATTGGGGCGGCTACGGAGCGTCCAAGGCCGCCCTCGAAACCTTGGTCCTGGCCTATGCCGACGAGATGTCCGGGCTAGGCGACATGCGCGTCGCCATCGTCGATCCCGGCGCGACCGCAACCGCGATGCGCACCGACGCCTTTCCCGGCGAAGACCCGGCTACCATCAAGCAGCCAGCGACGGTCGCCAGCGCCATCGCCGATCTGCTCGCCTCGGACTTTCCGACCGGCTATCGGTTCAGGGTTGAGGGGCCGGTGCCGGATTAGACGAACGCCGCGACAGGATGAGCGTGCGCAGGAAGGTGCCGCGATCGTCCTCGGGCAATTGCTTCACCGCTCTCAGCATCCGGTCATTATTATAGGTCCGCATCTGCGCCTGCGCGGCCTCTTCCTGACGCAGCGCCGCCGTCACTTTGTCGACATCGATCACCGGGGCCATCACCGCGCTCATCAGCTGGTCATGCGCCGCCCGGACCTGCTTTCCCAAGGCCTGGAACTGGGGATCGGGGGCGGTCTGCGCCTTGGCCAATATCGCATTGCCCGCGTCCGATACCCCGGGAAAGCGTTTGGGAGCCGGAGCTGACGTCGTCGCCGGTGCGGCAGGAGCCGCCGCGGTCGGAGCCGCCTCGGCCGCGCCTGCGACCAGCAGCAAGGCGAGAGATAGGATGCGCGTCATGGGTCTGTGCTCCAAGGATGGCCCGCCATAGTGGCCCTCGCCGCCTGAACACAATCTTGATCCGCCCGCCGATCTGACCCAAGCGGATTATATGGACACGCTTCCTTATCGCCCCGCCGCCGGCATCATGCTGCTCAACACCGTCGGCAAGGTGTG
The DNA here is from genome assembly GCF_003391115.1 of Sphingomonas crusticola. Classification (NCBI taxonomy): domain Bacteria; kingdom Pseudomonadati; phylum Pseudomonadota; class Alphaproteobacteria; order Sphingomonadales; family Sphingomonadaceae; genus Sphingomonas; species Sphingomonas crusticola. Next base: position 3,337,165 of record NZ_QTJP01000001.1, on the reverse strand, counting down.
GGTCGGGCAACGAATCGATAACAAAGCTGATGCCTGGCAAATGCCGCAAGGCGGCCTGGATCCGGGGGAAGACCCGCAAGACGGAGCGCTGCGCGAGCTGGAGGAGGAGACCGGAATCGGCCGCAACATGGTCGAGATCGTCTCCCGGGCGTCACGCACTTTCGATTATGATCTTCCACCCGAACTGGTCGGCAAATTGTGGAAAGGGCGCTATCGCGGCCAGCGCCAGACCTGGTTCCTGATGCGCTTCACGGGCCGGGACGAGGATATCACGCTGGAGACGCCGCATCCGGAATTCCGCGCCTGGAAATGGGCCGATCCACGCGATCTCCCCGCCATGATCGTGCCGTTCAAGCAACAGCTCTATCGGGACGTGTTGGAGGAATTCGCGCCCCTGATCGCCCAGCGCGCCTGAGAGGAGGATGTTATGCGACGCCTGCCCTGCTTCCTGACTTTCCTGGTTTTGAGCAGCCCGGCGCTGGCCGATGCGCCGACCGCGCTCGCCGCCCGCCCGATCGCGCCGACCGACACGATCGCGGCGATGCTCGCGGCCGCCTACCGCACCGGCGACGATGCCACCATCAAGGCCGTCGTCGGCGTGGCCAAGGCGACTTTCCCCGACGATATCGCCGAGATCGACCGGCTTGCCGCCGGCAATGCGGCGGTACTCGCCTCGAGCCGCCGTGACGAGCAGCTGCGCGAACAGGCCCGCATCGCGGCGGCCACGTTCTTCGAAATCTGGAAGGGCGAGCTGGAATTCGGCGCGAGCCGTTCGACCGGAAGCTCGCAAGTGTTTGGCCTCTATGCGTCCGCCCGGCTCAACCGCGACGGACTACGCTGGCGGCAGCGCTTTGCCGGCCGGATCGACTATCAACGCACCGACGGCAACACCACGACCGACCGCATGCTGGTCGCCTACCAGCCGAGCTATAAATGGAATGACGATTTCTATGCTTATGGGCTGGTCCAATATGAGCGCGATCGTTCGCTCGGCTATTCGAACCGTGAGACGGCAGGTGCCGGCATCGGCGTGACCGCGTTCAAGAATGCTTCGGGCAAGCTCGATATCGAAGGCGGCCCTGCCATCCGCGAGACCGATTTCGTCGGTCAGGTCGATCGTACCACGTTGGCGGGCCGCGCCTCGCTTGCTGCGCGTTTCGCGCTGAGCCCGACGCTCAGTTTCAGCCAGGACGCGTCCGTCTTCATCGAGACCGGCGACACCACCGCCACCGCGACGACCGCGATCGACACGCGGCTGATCGGCAAGCTGAAGGCGCGGCTGTCCTACAATGTGCAATATGAGCAGGATAATCTCGAGGGCCGCAATTCGCTCGACACGATCGGACGCGCGACCCTGGTTTACGCTTTCTGATGTCGGTCGTCGTCCGCATCGCCCGCGCCAAGGACATCGACGCGCTCTATGAGATGGCGAAGCTCACGGGCGGCGGCTTCACCAACCTTCCCGCCCATCGCGACGCGCTTGCCGCCAAGCTAGCCCGATCCGACGCCGCGATCGAGCGGGAGGAAGATACGCCCGGCGATCATCTCTATGTGCTGATGATGGAGGATCTGGAAACCGGCCGTGTCGCCGGCACCGCCCAGATCATGGCACGCGTCGGCGAGAGCCAGCCTTTCTATTCCTATCGCCTCGGCGCGGTCTCCCAGCAGTCCGCCGAGCTTGGCCGCATCTTTCGCGCCGACATGCTGACCCTGGTGACCGATCTTGAAGGGTCATCGGAAGTCGGTGGCCTGTTCCTCCATCCCCGCTATCGCGCCGGCGGTCTTGGCATGCTGCTGGCGCGCAGCCGTTACCTCTTCATCCGCCGGCACCGTGCGCGTTTTGCCGACCGCCTGCTCGCCGAGTTGCGCGGCGTGATCGACGAAGCTGGCAATGCCCCCTTCTGGGACGGACTGGCTGGGCGCTTCTTCGGCATGACGTTTCGCGAGGCCGACGCCTTCAATGCGGTCCGCGGCAACCAGTTCATCGCCGATCTGATGCCCAAGCATCCCATCTATCAGGCGATGCTGACCGAAGCCGCGCGTGCCGTCATCGGCGTCCCCCATCCCAATGGCCGCGCCGCGATGCGCATGCTGGAGGATGAAGGCTTCACCGCCGAAGGCTATATCGACATTTTCGACGGCGGGCCGACCATGACGGTCGCGACGGACCGCGTGCGCACCGTGCGCGAGGCGGTGGAAGCGACGGTGGACAGCATCACCGCCGAGGACGGCCAGCGCGCGATCCTCTCGGCCGGCCGGCTCGCCCAGTTCCGCGCGACATTGGGCCAGGTGTCACTCACCGGCGAACTAGGTGTCGATGCAGCCAGTGCCGAAGCCTTGGGCGTGACGATCGGCGACACGATCCTGCATACGGCGCGCTGATGGGCGTGCGCGAGATCAATTTCGACGGGCTGATCGGTCCCAGCCACAATTATGCCGGCCTCAGTCCTGGCAACCTCGCCGCCAGCGCCAATGCCGGCAAGGTCGCGCATCCGCGTGCGGCGGCTTTGCAGGGCATCGCCAAGATGCGCGCCAATCTCGCGCTGGGGCTGACGCAAGGCCTGTTTCTCCCGCACCGGCGCCCGGATCATCGCTGGCTCGCGAGCCTCGCCACCAACGTCGGCGACGCGGCACCGTGGTTGCGCGCCGCGGCGCTTTCGGCGTCGCCGATGTGGGCCGCCAACGCCGCCACCGTCTCGCCCGCCGCCGATACCGCGGACGGGCGCTGCCACTTGACCGTCGCCAATCTCGTGACGATGCCGCATCGCAGCCATGAATGGCCGGAGACGTTGGCGCAGTTCCGCATCGCCTTCGCGAATCCCGCCTTCGCCGTGCACGCACCGGTTCCGCCGCCCTTCGGCGACGAGGGTGCGGCCAATCATATGCGCCTCGCGCCCGGGCCCGATGCGCCGGGCGTCGAGATTTTCGTGCACGGATTCGCCGGCGGCGGCTTTCCCGTCCGCCAGCATGCCGAAGCGGGCCGCGCCATCGCCCGATCCCACGGCCTCGACCCGGCGCGCACGCTCCACGTAGCGCAGTCGGAAGTCGCGATCGCGGCGGGGGCATTCCACAATGACGTGGTCGCTGTCGCCGACGGGCTGACGTTGTTCGCGCACGAACAGGCTTTCGCCGATGCTGCAACCTTCTATGCGGATTTGCGGCGGATCCTGCCCGATGTCGCGATCATCGAGGTGCCGGCGAGTGCAGTGCCGCTCTGCGACGCGATCAGCTCCTATTTGTTCAACGCTCAGCTCGTGACCCTGCCCGAAGGCGGACAGGCGCTGATCCTGCCTGGCGAAGCGCGCGAGACGCCATCGGTGTGGAATTGGCTTAACGAGATGGTCGCCGGCAACGGACCGATCCGGCGGCTGGAATTGGTCGACGTCCGCCAATCGATGGCGAATGGCGGCGGCCCGGCCTGCCTGCGCCTGCGGGTGGTGGCCGATCCGGCGACAATCGATCAGCGCTTCCTGGTCGATGAGGACCGGCTCGACCGCATCGCGGCGCTGGTGGAGCAATATTGGCCCGACAGCATCGCCCCCGATGCCCTGGCCGACCCTGACTTATGGACCAATATCGAAGCCGCGCGCGCGGCCCTGCTTGTCCTGCTTGAGCTCGACGAGCTCTCGTAAAACGACCCTGCCTTAGCCGCGCTCGATCAGCTCAAGGATGAGCTCGGCGGCGCGTTGCGGGGCGGCCCCGCTGGTGTCCCCGAGGGACGCGCGCGCGATCGCCGCCTGACGCGAGGCCAAACCGGCTTGCTGGGCCGGCGCGCGGCCGATCGCGGGCAGAAGATCGTCGATCCTGTCGATCACCTGGCCGCCGCGCCATTGCGCGTAAGAGGGATCATCGTCCCATCGTTCGCGCGTCGGGTTGAGGAAGATGCACGGCCGGGGCTGCGCCATGAATTCGATCGCCTGGCTCGACGTATCGCCGAGATAGATGTCGGCGGCGGCGGTATAGCTGCCATCCACCATCGCGAAACTGTCGAGATCGCAATGGACGTGCGGCAGCGACGCTACCGCCCGCAGCACTTCGCGCACCTCTGGCGCTTTCTCGGCCAGCCGTTGGTGCGGCGCGAGGATCACATTGTAGCGATCCTGCGCTGCCAGTTCAGCCACGATCCTTCTGCCCCACGCGGGCCAAGACGAGCGATGCGGCTGCCAATGCGGCGTATAGAGGATGATCGGACGACGCTCGTCGAACCATTGGTGCGGTGGCGTGCGGTGCCGGAACGCCGCCTTGATATAACCGGTCACCCGGATGGTGGCCGGATCGACGCCATGGCGGGCGAGCGCCTCCCTCTCCCCTTCCGCCGGCACCAATGTCAGCCGTGGCGCCCTGCGCCGGCGATCCGCGCGCGCCATCATCGATCCGGCGCCATGCGCGGTCTTCACGAATTTGGTCCGCAAAGGCAGCAAGGTTGGCAGCCACAAGCTGGTCTGTTCGGCGCACACCGCCACCGGCGTGCGCAACAAATGCGGGATCATGCGCGCAAGCATTAGCGGCTTTAACGGCAGCGGCGGATTGCGGCCGTCCGCGGCGTCGGGGACGGCCCTGAACCCGGGCGCGCGGCGGATGCGGATCTGATCGCTTGCCGCCCAACGGCCGAGGAGCGCCTCATGAACCGACGTGCTGACCCAAAGATCGACCGGTACCCCCGCCGATGCAAGCGCTTCGGCGATCGGGAAAAGGTGCGGAATGAGGAGCGTTTCCCCCAGGAAGAGGAACGCGACCGGTGCCGTCATGCCGAGCGGATCGTCTCGGCCATCTCTGATTTCATCGCATCCCAGCGGCCGGCGAAGGCATCGAAGACATGATCGTCCTCACTCACCATGAGCAGCTCCGAATTGAGCCAGCGGGACGTGCGTGTGAGGTTGAAGCTGCCGAATGCCGACCACCGCCCCTCCGGGCTTTCGGCAAGGACGAACTTGTTGTGCATCGGCAACTCATCCGGATGGCGATAGCGCATGAACGCAACGCCGCTCGCCACCAATTGCTGTTCGATGCGAGGCGGCACGCGCCGCTCGGTAGCCTCCGTCAGCAGCTCGACATGCACGCCCGCCGCCGCCAGCATCACCAGGGTGGCGGCGACGCCGCCGTCACGCAGGTGCGATGCCGCGATACGCAGGCGCGAGCCCGACTGCAGCCGGCGGAGCAGCGAGTCGAGCGGGCTGTTGAGACGCGGAAAGACATAGGCACGCAGCTTGTGGGTGACGATCGGGTTGGACCGCGGCGGGAAATGATCAAACAGACTTTGCGTATGGCTGTGGAGCGCGCGGGCATGCTCGATCAGCGGCGCCACCGCCGCACCGGTCACCTCCGCCAGGAAATTATGTCCCCGGTCCTGATCGCCGATCTCGCGGACGATGCGAGGGTCTTCGGGCTGATTGCCTGACGGGTTGAACGATCCGACCAAGGCCGCCGGCTGCGGATGACTGAAGCAATAAAGCTTTTCGTGCAGGTGGCGGAAGAGGCCGCGCTTCACTACGCGCAGGCCTTCGCCGATCCCGTATTCGGTATCGCTCAATTTCTCGATCACTGCACGGTTGGCCGAGCGCACCCGCGGCGCGCCTTCGACCGAAACCAGCACGCGTACGCCGCGCCGGTGCGCACGAACCAGGGCATCGGCGAGCCGCTGATCGCGGAAATAATAGGTGACCCAGCTAATCTCGCCCCCTGCGGGCACGGCATCGACCCGTGCTTCGAGCAGGTCACGCAACCGCCCTGGCCGGGCGGGGTCGCCGAAAAAGACGCCGCTTACTTCGCCGGGCATATCCGGCACATCATGCTCGGCGAGTTGCTGGTCGAAAACGGCCAACATGCGATTACTCCGACGCGAATCGCGGCCTCATTAGGTTCGCCTGGATGAACCTCCGCTATCTAATCAGCATTTTCCTTAAGGATCGATCCGGCCTCGCCGTCTGAAGCCGATTTTTCAAGGCGGCTTTGTTCGACATGGCGTGTCAGCCGCTCGGTTTCGGCCTGCGCGGCCAGGCGCTCGGCCTTGGTGCGGCCATGAAAGGCGCGCGCTTGCGCCGCCGACTCACCCGCCGACAATCGCTGCCGCGCCCTGCGTGCCCGGCGCAGGTTGATGACATCGCCCATCAGGCCGGCACTGCCATCACGATCGCGTGCCGCGCAAGCTTGGCTGTGACCGGAGTCTGCGCCAGCACCTCTCCGTCGATCGAGATAGGAAGCGGCGGATCGGTGGCGATGCGGAATTCGCGACCCCGAAATTCGCGTACCGTTCCGCGCACCGGGCCTGGCCCACCCAGGCTCAGGCCCCAGCTCCAGAGCAATTTGAAACGTCGCTGACCTTCGATGACCTGGATCACGATGTCGCCATCGCCGACCTCGGTCTCGATCAATTCGGTGCCGCCCTGATAGCGACCATTCGCGATGCGGACCTCGAGCGCGTCGATCGTCACGGCGGACGCGCCCTCCCCGACCGTCAGCAGGAAAGGTTTGAAGCGTGCCAATTGAACCGCCGCCCAACCGAGATAGCCGGGTCGGCCGAGCCATTTCTTGAGATCATGCGGCACCGTTTCGGCGATCAACGGCGAGAGGCCGATCGCCGCGCAATTGGCGAAATAATCGCCGTCGATCATGCCGAGATCGACCTTCTTGCGCTTTCCTTCGGTGAGCACGGCGACCGCTCCGGCGATGTCGAGCGGAATGGCAAGCGAGCGTGCGAAGCTGTTTGCGGTACCGAGCGGCAGCAACCCAAATACGGTATCGGTGCCGACGACATGGTCGACCGCGCATGAGATCGAGCCATCGCCCCCGCCAACGATCACCATCGGCACCTTGGCATTGACCGCCTTCTTGACCTCGTCGGGCAGCTTGGCGGGATTTTTGACCGCCTTTGCCATCACGAGATCGACGCCAGCCTCCTTCAAAAGCCGGCAGGCATCGCGAAAGGCCTTCTCGCCCGTGCGTGACTTGGTGTTGACGATCAGGGCGGCGCTACGGGGAAGTTTGCTCACCCCCCACTAACGTCCCGCGGACCGTTTCGGATGCGTCACTCTTCCCACTGAAATAATTGGTCGATGCCGAGGCCGAACAGCCGCGCGATCCGGAACGCGGCCTCGAGCGAAGGCGAATAGCGCCGCTGTTCGATCGCCGCGACGGTCTGCCGCGTCAGGCCAATCGCCGCTCCCAGATCGCTCTGCGTCATGTTGCGCGCCTCACGCTCGACACGCACATTGTTTGCGATCGGAAACATCATACCGCCTTGTGATGAAGGACCAGGAACAGCGCCTGACGCGCGCATTCGGCAAGCACGATCGCAAGTACCACAGCATAGCCGATGTCCGGGCCGTGAGCGCCAAGATGGAGCGTAGCGACCGCGCAGAGGGCGCCCAATATCAGGACATAATAGCCCACGCTGGTCCCGCGACGATCGAAGCCACGCTCACGCTCATCCATGGCGCTATATTTGTCTGAGGACGTCAGTGCGATGATGATGTGACCCACAATCTGTATCGCGGCCGTCAGCAGCACGGAACCGGCGAGACGCATCATCATCTGGGCAGGATCGGCATGCCGATCATATAGCAAGGCGACGAAGAACCAGCCGTAGATCAGGACGAGGCTGACGAGCGAGAGCAAGGCGCTTTTATAGCGGAAGGACATGGCGCGACTCCGATGTTAAATATCATTAACATCATCATGCTGGCGGGTGGCCATGTCAAATATTTTCGACATTATGCCAGCGCGGGGTCGTCACCAACGCCGCAATCGAACGCAGGCGGTTCCCGCTTGGATTGCCAAGCGAGTACCGCGCCGATCATCACATCGATTGTAAGTATCTCGCCCGTTGCCGATGTCGGCGTCAGGTCGACCGATCCGCGTCAATTGTAGGACGCGGTTACCGTGAACGTGCCCGTGTAGGTGCCCGTCGGAGTTGTCGGGGCCACCGTTATGGAGCCGCCGACGTTGACGGTGGCGGTACCTTGCGAGCCATATGCGCCGTCAATCACTGCCGGATATATGCCGCTGGTGGTCACGGTCAGCGTGCCCATGGTGAATGAGGCAGGGACGCTCACGGTGATGGCGGAGGATCCTTCACCGCCAACGGTGAACTGCGCTTGCTGAAATACCGGACCGACGACCAGGATGCCGTTCCCGCTGCCGCTGATCGAACGCGCGCCGGCCGACGTGATGGCGATGACGTTGGGGTTACCGTTTGTCGAGCGGACGATCTTGCCGAACTTCATGTCCAGCACCTTCGTGAGCGTGATCGGCTGCAAAAGCGTTACCGATGCGGTCGCATCAGCGGATGCCGAAGTTTGTTGTGCAAGCAGTTGCGCCGGCGTGACGGCGACGAGAAGACCAAGCGCAATCTTTGCGATATTGGTCATGCGCTACTCCACTAAACACTCGATCGACGCTTCGGCAGGCCATACAGGGCCAATGCCGCCGCGCACGAGGCGCGAAGCTTGTCGCCGATCACCGGTTCAAGAAGCCGGGCGGGCTAATTCGATAATTGGGTGTCTTTGCAAGCGCGCCGGTTTCGGGCGCGCTTGCAAGACGAACGCTTAATCTACTTACGCTAATAGCCTGTCGCAATCCGGGCGCCGGCTCGAACGATCACCCGCCCGAGCCGGTCGTCCGGAGCGATTTGCTATCAGTTGTAGGCGGCGGTGACGGTCAGCGTGCCGGTATAGCTGCCGGTCGCGGTCGCGCTGGTCATCGGGAACGAGCCACCGACGTTGATCGTGGCAGTGCCAGGCGAACCAGCGGTGCCGCCGATTGCGGTCGGATAGGTGCCCGCCGTGGTGACCGTGAGCGGGCCCATTGCGAACGTCCCCGGAACGGTGACGCTGATGCTGGCAGCGCCTTCGCCTGCGACGGTGAACTGTGCCTGCTGGCCGGCGGTGCCGACGAGCACGCCGTTGCCGGTGCCGCTGATGGTACGGGCGCCAGCTGCCGACACGGTAACCGTGTTGGGGTTGGCGTCGCCCGGACGAACGACCTTGCCGAACTGCATGTCCAGAACCTTGGTCAGGCTGATCGGCGACAGGATCGTCGTGGTCGACGAAGCATTGGCCGTGGCAGTGGACTGCGCCAGCGCAGGGGCCGACGTGGCAACCAGAAGCGAGGCAATCGCGATCTTCGCATACATGTTCATTACAGCAATCCTCCAAAAACCTTCTTCAGCCACACCGCCCCCCCCCAGGGAGATACAATTAGCGCCGCGGAATGCGCGGCGCAGGAACTCTCGGTGTCGCTAAGTTCAACCCGTATAGCGGGGTTTCGATCCATTGTGAACCATTATTATCGAGCGTTTTGGTTCAACCACGTTGGTGTGAGCGAAGGGCAACCCAGCATTTCGCCCGAAAGGTGATACCGCTACCATCCGGAATGGGGTGCATCGGTCGCTCAGCCAGAAATTATCGTTCACAATCAAATGGTTGGATCACCGCCGGGCGCAGCGACGGCAAGCGCTACAGCGCTGCTCAATGCCAAGCAAAACGGGACCCCGGCGTGCCGCGTGAATATCTCTGATCGGACTTTTGTGTTGAAGCCGGGAAGAATCGTCGCTCCGATTTGCAGGGTTTTTATTGCGCTGCAGCAAAGTTCCGAATCAGTGGTAAAGGTCGCGGGCGTTCACCCACACGGCAATAACGTCTAGGGGGAGGCGATGAGCCAAGCCCCCTTCCCCGCCCTCCGCCTTCGCCGCACACGCTCCGCGCCCTGGAGCCGTGCGATGGTCGCTGAGACGACTTTGTCGCCGGCCAATCTGATCTGGCCATTATTTGTGACCGAAGGATCGCAGGTCGAGGAGCCGATCGCGACGCTTCCCGGTGTGTCGCGCTGGTCGGTCGATCTCATCGCCGCGCGCGCGCGGGAAGCGCTCGCGCTTGGTATCCCATGTATCGCCTTGTTTCCCAATACTCCGCGCGCGTTGCGCACCGAACGTGGCGAGGAAGCGCTCAATGCCGACAATCTGATGTGCCGCGCCACCAGCGCGATCCGCGACGCCGTGCCCGACATCGGCATTCTCACCGATGTCGCGCTCGACCCCTATACCGCGCATGGCCATGACGGCATCGTCGATGACCAAGGGCGCGTGCTCAACGACGAGACGATGCACGTTCTGGTCGAGCAGGCGCTGGTGCTGGCGCGCGCCGGGGCGAACATCATCGCGCCGTCGGATATGATGGACGGACGCGTCGGCGCGATCCGCGCGGCGCTGGAGGCGGAAAACTTCCCCGACGTCCAGATCATGGCCTATGCGGCGAAATATGCCTCGGCTTTCTACGGTCCATTTCGGGACGCGGTCGGCTCGAGTGGCCTGCTAAAGGGGGATAAGCGCGGCTATCAAATGGACCCCGCCAATGCCGAGGAGGCGCTGCGCGAGGTGGCGCTCGATCTGGCCGAGGGCGCCGATACGATAATGGTGAAGCCCGGCCTGCCTTATCTCGACATCATCCGCCGCGTGAAGGAGCGGTTTGAAGTGCCGGTGTTCGCCTATCAGGTATCCGGCGAATATGCGATGATCGAGGCAGCGGCGGCTGCCGGCGCGGGCGACCGGGACGCGCTCGTGCTCGAAACCTTGCTGGCCTTTCGCCGGGCCGGCTGTGCGGGCGTGCTGACCTATCATGCAGCACATGCCGCGCGCTTGCTCAATGCACGATAGAAATGCCTGCCGCCGCACAACTCATATCGCCGGGACGCATCAAGGTGCGAAAGCCGAATAGCCAGCCTCGGGCGGCCGGCGGCGGCGCGGCTTAGCCGAGCTTCGCCGCCAGCGTTGCGAACACATTGCTCTCCGCACGGTCGAGCTGCGTGACCTGCGCGGCGGCCTCGTCGATCGCTGCCCGATTGCCGGGTGCGGCATTGGCCGGGCTCTGGCGCAGGGCGTCGATTGCGGCAGCGGCATCCCGCACCGGCGCGCGCGCCGCGTCCAGCGACGTCAGTGCCTCCTGCGCTACGATCCATGCTTCGCTTCCCTGTGCAGCTCCTGCTGCGCGCCGAACCGCCGCATCCGCGCGCGCGCGCTGATCGGCGAAGGCCCTGTCTCCGGCCTCGGCCGCGGCGACCAGCGACGCGATCTGGTTCATGAGCGCTGTATCGGCGACGCTTTCCACCTCGCTGGCATGCGCCACCGGCATATCGATCGGCTGCTTTTCAACCGCTCGGGGCGCGAGCGATGGCGCCGCGATTTCGGTGCCGCAGCCTGCCAGAACCAATGTGAGGGCAAAGATGAAGGGTGTGCGCACCGACACGCCCCTAATCGCGCATCTCAGCGGAAGCAACGCGCGGGGTTGCGCCGCCCATTCCCCTCGACTAGGGGGAGCGTCCTCACGCGCCCGTAGCTCAGCTGGATAGAGCATCAGACTACGAATCTGAGGGTCGGACGTTCGAATCGTTCCGGGCGCGCCATTTCTTCCCTATCGACACTATGATCGGCCGGTACCGCACTTCTTTGCGGCGCCGGCATCGCCATGTCCGGGCCATCAACGCCTGTGGCGTGCGCGGAAATGCTGGCGTAAGGGCCCGGTCGACGCCCTCTAGGGCGAATAACGGGCGAGGTAAGCGGCTTCCGGAATGCGAGCGACCCTGCCCCATTCGATCCGCGGCCGGTTGATCGCACTCAGCCTGGCGCTGCTGCTGCCCGCCATCATCGTCACATCGGTGCTGCTGTGGCGAGCTTATACGCACGAGCATGATGCAGCCGAACGACGATTGTCCGACACGGCACGCGCACTCTCGCTCGTGGTCGATCGCCAGATCGGGCAGAACGGCATTCTGCTCGACGCGCTGACGACCTCCGTGCCTCTCAAGCAGGGCAAATTCGTCGAATTCACCCGTCAGGCGCGCCAAGCGAACACCGATCCGTCGCGCTGGGTAGTGGTGCTGGACGAGAATGGGCAGCAACTCGCCAATACGGCCGCACCCGATGGGTTGCGGCTGCCGCGGGGCGCGCGCAGCAGCAGTCGACGTGTGACTTATACCAGGCTGGGCCACGGCCTCCGACTATGGAACCTCACCAACGGGGTTTTGACACACCAGCCTGTAATCGTGCTCACCCGCGTTCTTCGGCTCGAAACCGGTCGGGTGGTCGAACTTGCGGTGGCGACGCGGGCCGCCAGTTTTTTGCGCCTGTTTGCTGACCAGCATCTACCCAATCGGTGGACGGGGGTCGTGCTCGACGCGAGCAAGCGCATCGTCGCTCGCAACCGCGGCAATGATCGCTACGTCGGCCGCGAGGCCACGCTCGACATGCAACATAAGATGGCCGCGAAACCCGCCGGCGTGACGCCCACAACTACCCTGGACGGCATTCCTGCGCTGACGGCGTGGAACCGGTCACCCGTCACGGGTTGGACCCTGCTGATCGCCGTGCCGCGGACGGAACTCGCTGCGGGCGCGCGCTCCTCGCTGATCGCTGGCGCCGCGTTCGGCGTCGCAATGCTGGGCATCGGCTTGCTCGTATCCTACCGTGTCGGGCGCAGCGTGGCGCTGCCCGTCACACGGCTTGCGTCGATGGCGGCCGCGCTTGGCCGAGGCGAGGATGGCGTAACCGAAAAATCCCCGCTGATCGAAATCGAAGCCGTTCAACAGGCATTGCGTGAAGCCGGGGAAGCATTGCGCAGCCGCGAACACGATCTTCAGGCGCTCAACAATAGCCTCGAGCTCCGTGTCATGGAGCGAACGCGGGAACTGGCCGAGGCCACGGAAAGCCTGATACAGGCGCAAAAGCTGGAGGCAGTCGGCCGGCTGACGGGTGGTATCGCCCACGATTTCAACAATCTGCTTACTGCCGTGATCGGCAATATCGATCTGCTACAAAGGACCGGCGGCGATGCGCGTTCGGTGCGGCTGCTTGCAGGCGCGCGCCAGGCGGCTGATCGCGGCGCGAAGCTCACCGCGCAGTTGCTCGCATTTTCGCGACGGCAGCAATTGCGCGCCGAAGTAATGGACATCGAGGAAGCTGTCGCAAATACCGTCGAGTTGCTGCGCAGCACGCTTGGCGGCGCGATCGACATCGTGCGGGCGCCAACGTCTGGCCTGTGGCCGGCCAGCGCCGACCCGACCCAATTCGATCTGATCCTGCTCAACCTCGCCATCAATGCGCGCGACGCCATGCCAAGCGGCGGCACGATCGTGATCGAAATGATGAACGCGACGATTGCCGAGCCGGCACGCAGCAGCGAGGAGCCCGGGCCGGGCGACTATGTAGCGATCACGATTTCCGACTGCGGTATCGGCATGAGCGCGGAAGTCATGGCGCGCGCCTTCGACCCGTTCTTCACCACCAAACCGGTCGGCCAGGGAACAGGCCTGGGGCTGCCCCAGGTGTTGGGCGTGCTCAAGCAGCTCGGAGGCGGGATTCGTATCGTCAGTCGCCTCGGTGAAGGCACGAAGGTGACGATTTTTCTGCCACGCTCGCATGCCGAGCGGTCGGCACCGGCCGAAAGCATGGCGCAGGAAGCCGGCGATCTGCGGGGCCGGACCGTCCTGCTGATCGACGATGACCCTGACGTGCGCGGCGTCGCCGTGTCGATCCTGCGCGAGCTTGGCTGCGCCGTCTTCGACGCCGAAAACGGTCGTATCGGGCTCGCCAAACTGAGCGAAACGTCAGACCTGGATATCGCCCTCGTCGATTTCGCCATGCCGGGACAAAACGGCGCCGAGGTGGCAGTGGCGATCCGCGCGGTGCGGCCGGATCTGCCGGTGCTGCTCATGAGTGGTTTTGCCGATATCGAGGCGCTGTCGGCGATCTGGCAAGGCCCGCTCCTTTCCAAGCCTTTTACCGCTGCCTCGCTTCAGGCGCGGATTGCCGAAGTCATTGCCACCCCTCGAACCAGTCACGCGCGCGGAGCAGCGGAGGCCTGAACTTCAGGCATGGCCGCTGGTCGGCGCGAGCAGGCGCACGTCCACCCCCGCGGCGGCGAAGGCGCGGGACCAGCGTTGCTTGACGGGCGTTTCGAAGAGCAGTTCCTCGCCGGCTTGAACCGTTTGCCAACCATGGCGCCGCATCTCATCGTCCAGCTGCTCCTCACCCCATCCGGCATAGCCGAGCGCGACCAGCCAGCGGTCGGGCCCCTCCCCTGCCGCGATCGCGCGCAGCACGTCCAGTGTGGTGGTCAGCGAAAGCGTAGGCGACACGATCAACGTGTCCTCTCCTCGCCAATCGGGTGAATGGAGGACGAAGCCGCGCTGCGTCTCGACGGGCCCGCCCTGATGAACTGGCGCGTCGGGCGCCGAGCCGGGAGCGATGTCCAGCTGTTTGAGCAAGGCATGGAGCCCCAGGCCCGGCACGAGCCGCCCGATGCCGACGCCCATCGCACCGTCGGGCTGATGGAGACAGACCGCGATCACCGCCTGCTCGAAGCGCGGATCGCCGATCCCCGGCAGCGCCAGCAGCAATTCGCCCGCAAGCGAGGTGAAGTCATCCGGTGCCATCGCATTGTTATAGTCATCGCTCATCATTGCTCCAACCGCGCCACTGGCCTTCCGGGTTCCCGATCCGGCTGATAGGAGCAGCGCAAAGGAGATCAGCGATGACGATCAAGGTAGGTGACCCGTTGCCCCCGGCCACCCTCGCGCGGATGACTGAAGACGGCCCCGATAAGGTGGAAACTCAGGATTATTTCGCTGGGCGCCGTGTCGCCTTGTTCTCTGTCCCGGGCGCATTCACGCCCACTTGCTCGGCCAAACATCTCCCGGGCTTCATCGACAAGGCCGATGCACTCAAGGCCAAGGGAATCGGCGAAATCGTCGGCATGGCGGTCAATGACGTGTTCGTGATGGCCGCATGGGGCAAGAGCGCCGGCGCCGACGGCAAGGTCACCCTGCTCGCCGACGGCAACGCCGCCTTCGTCAAGTCGCTCGGCCTTGATTTCGACGGCAGCGCCTTTGGCATGGGCACGCGCGGCCAGCGCTTCGCGATGGTGGTCAACGACAACGTCGTCGAGAAACTGTACGTCGAGGCTCCGGGCGAATTCCGCGTCAGCGCCGCCGATCACATGCTGGCGGAGCTCTGATGCCGTCACAGCAGAGCCTGGCCCATGTCGATGCGCTTGAGGCGCTCTACCGCGAGTCGGTGGCGATGCTGCGCGCGGCCTTGTCGCGGTTCATCGCCAGCGGCGAGCGTCCCGACCCCGCCACCCGCGCCGCCGGGGCGTTTTGCTATCCGGAAATCCGCGTGCGCTATGACGGGACGCCCGCATCGACCGCGCCGGGCCGCGCCTTCGGGCGGCTGCATGTGCCGGGCGATTATGCGATCAGCGTCACCCAGCCGGCGCTGTTCCGTGACTATCTCGCAGAGCAGCTCGATTATCTGATCGAGGATTATGGCGCCGAGGTTTCCGTCGGACGCAGCGACGAGGAAATCGCCTACCCTTATGTGCTCGATTCGGAGATCGATCTGACCGGTGCGGCCGCGGTCGAGCTGGCGCGCATCTTTCCCGCGACCGAGCTCGCCCATATCGGCGACGAGATTGCCGACGGCACCGCCGTCCAGGGCCCCGGACCGCGCCCGCTCGCTTTGTTCGAGGCCGGTCGCACCGATTTCAGCCTCGCCCGGCTGCGCCACTATACTGGCACCCCGCCGGCGCACGTGCAGAAGTACGTGCTGTTCACCAATTACCACCGCTATGTCGACGAATTCGTCGCCTGGGCGATTGCCGAGCTCAATGCCGACAAGGGCTATACGATGCTGAGCGGCGCGGGCGGGCTCGAAATCCGCCCCGGCGACCCCGATCCAGCACGCGCGGTCGCCGATAGCGCCTGGCGGCGGCACCAGATGCCGGCCTACCATCTCGTCGCACCCGATCGCTCCGGCATCAGCCTCGTCAATATCGGCGTCGGCCCGTCCAACGCCAAGACGATCACCGATCACCTAGCCGTCACGCGACCCGAAGCGTGGCTGATGATCGGTCATTGTGGCGGTCTGCGCCCGAGCCAGCGCATCGGCGATTATGTGCTGGCCCATGCTTACCTGCGCGACGATCATGTCCTCGACGACGTGCTGCCACCGGAAATCCCCGTTCCCGCCATCGCCGAGGTCCAGCTCGCGCTCGGCCGCGCCGCCGAGCGCGTCTCCGGTGAGAGCGGCGATCAGTTGAAGGCGCGCCTGCGCACCGGCACCGTCGTCACGACGGACGACCGCAATTGGGAGCTGCGCTACACCAGTTCCGCATTGCGCTTCAGCCAGAGCCGCGCGGTCGCAATCGACATGGAGTCGGCCACGCTCGCCGCCCAGGGCTTCCGCTTCCGCGTCCCCTACGGCACCTTGCTATGCGTGTCGGACAAGCCGATCCACGGCGAGATCAAGCTGCCCGGTCAGGCCAACCGTTTCTACGAGCGCGCCATCGCCGAACATCTGCGCATCGGCATTGCCGCCATCGACGAATTGAAGCTCGCCGGCGATCAGCTCCACAGCCGCAAGCTGCGCGCGTTTAACGAGCCGCCGTTCCGCTAAGCGGCTGGGACGTCCAACAGGAAGTCGGCAATCTCCTGGCCTAGCTCCGGGCGCAGCACGCTCGTCATATGATTGCCCGGAATTTCCGCGAGCCGCCCGTGCGGCAGCAAGGCAGCGAGCTCGGCCGCCGAGCCGTTATCATGATCGTCCACGCCGGACAGGACGAGCACCGGCATCGAAATCGCGGAAACCTCCGCGCGCGAGGTATCAACGAAGCTGTCGAGCAGCGGCAGCATCGCTTGGGGATCGCCGCCGGTCGTCTTGAGGAAGGCTTCGGCCATCCACGCGCCGGATCCGCGCGTGTGCGTCCCAAGGCCCGTGAGCACATGCCGGAAGAAACCACGGCGTTGATGGACGTCCAGGATCCCGGCCAGTCCCATTCCGGACAGGATCGCGCGGCGTGGCCTGGCCCCGCGCACCAGCATCCGCAAGGTCGTTCGCCCGCCCAGCGAATAGCCGCCTAAATCATAGTCGCTCAAGCCGAGATGCCGCACCAAAGCCGCGCCATCCTCAGCCAGCACGTCCGGCGGATAAGCCGCCGCATCGTGGGGCGCTGCGCTTTCGCCATGGCCCCGCAAATCGGGCATAATCACGCGGAAGCCGACATCCGCCAGCAATTGGGCGTGGCCATAGCGGATCCAGTTTACCCAGCCGTTCGAAAACAGGCCGTGGATCAGGATCAGCGGGCGGCCCGCCCCCATCTCGCGATAGGCAAGCTCGAGCCCGTCATCGGCGCGGAAATATTGGACGGGGAAATCAGTCGGGGAGCTTGCCAACGGCTTTGATCCATCGAGCGGCGACATTCGGATTTTCGTCGGAACGTTTGCCGGGGAGGTGCGACGTATCCTGCCATGCCGGCAATATGCTCTCGCTCGCATAATTGTGGACCGGCTTGAACCGCGACGGATCGTCGAACGACCCCAGCGTCACGTCCATATTCCTGGCGTCATCGACAAAGCGGAAGCCGAGCGGCGTTCCGCATGCCGAACAGAAGGGCCGCTCGGCGATCGGCGAGGAGCGATACCAATCGGGCTCCCCGTCCCACGTCATCGCGTCGAGCGAAACGCTCACGAAGGCGATCGAGGCGCCCCCGGTCGCGTGCCGGCACATCGTGCAATGACACAGATAGGCATCGTCGCTGTCGATCCGGGCCGCATAGCGGACCCGCCGGCACTGGCAGCCGCCTGTCATGATCTCGCTCATGGAATGGCGTTGGCATTGCGCGCAGCGGCTGGCAAGACGCGGCAAGCCATGCCACGGCAACAGGATGGCTGGGCCCCACATATATGACGCGATCATTCTCGGCGCGGGCGGTGCCGGGCTGATGTGCGCGGCCGTCGCGGGCCAACGCGGGCGGCGCGTGCTGGTGGTCGACCATGCCGAGGAACCGGGCAAGAAGATCCTGATCTCGGGCGGCGGGCGCTGCAATTTCACCAACCTCGGCACCGCGCCCGATCGCTTCCTGTCCGCCAATCCCCATTTCGCGCGCTCGGCGCTCAGCCGCTACGGCCCACGCGATTTCCTCGACCTGGTCGAACGCCATCATATCGCCTGGCACGAAAAGACGCTCGGCCAACTGTTCTGCGATGGCTCGGCCAGGCAGATCGTGGCGATGCTGCTCGACGAATGTGCCGGCGGCGCCGTCACGCTGCATCTTGGCAGCACCATCCGAGATGTGACCCATGACGGTAGCAGCTTCACGGTCGCTTATGGCGACCGCATCGCCACCGCCGCCGCGTTGGTGGTCGCAACGGGCGGCCCGTCCATCCCCAAGATCGGCGCGACCGGCTTTGCTTACGATCTCGGGCGTCGCTTCGGCCTCAAGATCGTCGAGCCCCGCCCGGCGCTGGTTCCGCTGACCCTGCCGCAAGACGATGCGCTGTTCCATGCACTATCGGGCGTCGCAGCTCCCGTCGTCGCGCATGCGGGCGGTGCGTCCTTTGCCGAGGCGGCCTTGTTCACGCACCGCGGCCTGTCCGGGCCCGCGATCCTGCAAGTCTCGTCTTACTGGCGCCACGGCAACCCGGTCGCGATTGACTTCCTCCCTGGCCACTCAAGCTGGCTGATCGACGCCAAACGCACCCGCCCGCGCGCGACCCTGCAGTCGGTGCTGAGCGGTGCGCTGCCCGACCGGCTGGCGTCAGCGCTGGCTGAGCGGCTCGCCTTGCCGGGCGCGCTTGACGAACAGCGGGATGCCACGCTGCGCGAGATCGAGCGGAAATTGTCCAACTGGGAATTTCACCCCAACGGCACCGAAGGTTTCGCCAAGGCCGAGGTGACGGTCGGCGGCGTGTCGACCGATGGCCTCTCGTCCAAGACGATGGCGGCGCGCCATCTGCCCGGCCTCTATTTCATCGGCGAGGCGGTCGACGTCACCGGCTGGCTCGGCGGCTATAATTTCCAATGGGCCTGGGCCAGCGGCTGGGCGGCTGCGCAGACGATCTGACCAAGCCTACTTAACGTCATTGCGAGAAGCGCAGCGACGAAGCAGTCCAGCGCCGGATCTGGATGCTTCGCTACGCTCGCAATGACGGGCAAGGCCTTAAGCCGCCTTCTTCAAATGCCTCCGACCCAGCAATTCCGCGATCTGCACCGCGTTCAGCGCCGCGCCCTTGCGCAGATTGTCGCTGACGCACCACAGGCTGAGCCCGCTGTCGACGGTCGGATCCTCGCGCACGCGGCTGATATAGGTGGCATATTCGCCGACGCATTCGATCGGGGTGACGTAGCCGCCATCCTCATGCTTATCGACCAGCATGATGCCGGGCGCCTCGCGCAGGATCGATTTGGCCCTGGCGGCCGAAATCTCATTCTCGAACTCGATGTTGATCGCTTCGGAATGGCCGACGAACACCGGCACGCGCACGCACGTGGCAGACACCTTGATCTTGGGATCGAGGATCTTCTTGGTCTCGACCACCATCTTCCATTCTTCCTTGGTCGAACCATCGTCGAGGAAGCTGTCGATGTGCGGGATCACGTTGAATGCGATCTGCTTGGTGAACTTCCTGGGTTCGGCCGGATCGCCGACGAAGATGTTGCGGCTCTGCTCGAACAATTCGTCCATGCCGGCCTTGCCCGCGCCGGAGACCGATTGATAGGTCGCCACCACGACGCGCTTGATCGTCGCGAAATCGTGCAGCGGCTTCAGCGCAACGACCATCTGCGCCGTCGAGCAATTGGGATTGGCGATGATGTTCTTGCGGCGATAGCCGTCGATCGCATGCGCATTCACTTCCGGCACGATCAGCGGCACGTCCGGGTCCATGCGGTAGAGCGACGAATTGTCGATCACCGTGCAGCCGGCTGCGGCTGCGATCGGCGCATATTTCTTGGTGCCTTCGGAGCCGATCGCGAACAGCGCCATGTCCCAGCCGGCCCAGTCGAAATGCTCGATATTGCGCACGGTCAGTTTCTTGCCGGTCTCGCCGAAATCGATGACGTCGCCCGCTGAGCGTGACGAGGCGAGCGCCGCGATCTCGTCGATCGGAAACTCCCGCTCCGCCAGGATGTTCAGCATCTCGCGACCGACATTGCCGGTCGCGCCTGCCACGACGACACGATAACCCATTACTATGCTCCTTTGACGCGGGCGGCTTTAGGCATAACCGCGTTCATGTCCAGCCGCGCCCGCCCGAGGAAATCTTTGCGTCCATGAAACCGAGCAATGCCCAAGCCGCAGGGCCAGGCCTTGAGGGTCGCCGCTTCTATCTCGCCGTCGCCGCCGTCAGCCTGGGCACGATGCTGACCATCATCGACGGCGCAATCGCCACGGTGGCGCTGCCGACGATCGCCCACGATCTGCGGGTCGACAGCTCGTCGGCGGTACTGGTGGTGACCGTCTATCAGCTCGTGCTGGTCATGGCGTTGCTGCCCTTCTCGGCGCTGGGTGACCGCATCGGGCTCAAGCGGCTGTATCAGGGCGGACAATTGGTCTTCACCGTCGCCACCATCCTTTGCTTCTTCGCACACAGCCTCGGCTTTCTGCTGGTCGTGCGCGCGTTGCAGGCCACCGGCGCCGCCGCGGCATTATCGGTGATGGCGGCGATGATCCGGCGTATCTATCCGGCCAAGCATCTCGGCCGCGGCCTCGGCCTCAACAACATCATGGGCTCTGTGTCGGCCGCGCTCGCGCCGACCGCGGGCGGCCTCATCCTCGCGATCGCACCCTGGCCGTGGGTGTTCGCCATGGCAGCCCCGTTCGCCATCCTGTCGCTCGCGCTCGGCCGCTGGGCATTGCCGGACGTGCCGCCCATCGCCGGCAGCTATAACCTCGCCGGCGCGATGCTCAACATGGCGACCTTCGGCCTCGTCATCGCCGGGCTCGAGGCGCTGGTGCACGGCAATTCGCCGGTGGTGAGCGGTGCGATCGTCGCGGTCGGCCTGCTGTTCGGCGTCGTGCTGGTCTTTCACGAACGGCGCGAACCCTTTCCGATCCTGCCGGTCGACCTGCTCGCGCGTCCGGTGCTGGCGCTGTCAGTCGCAGGTGCGTTCATGGCCTTCTTTGCATCGCAGATGCTGATCCTGTCGCTCCCCTTCCGCCTTCAGCACGGCTTCGGCTTTGCGCCAAGCGAGGTGGGCGCCATGATCGCGCCCTGGCCGCTGACGACCATGATCGTGGCGCCGATCGCGGGCAGCCTGTCCGATCGCTACCCCGCCGGCATGCTCGGCGGGATCGGCATGGTCATCGCCACGACCGCACTCGTGCTGCTTTCCTTCCTGCCCGCGCATCCCGAATATTTCGATGTCGCCTGGCGCATGGCGCTATGCGGCGCCGGGTTCGGCCTGTTCCTGTCGCCCAATGCGCGGCTGATCATCGGATCGGCGCCGCGCGAGCGGGCCGCCTCGGCAGGCGGATTGGTCTCGACCACGCGCCTTGTCGGCCAGACGATGGGCGCTACCGGGGTTGCGACGATGCTGGCGCTTGGCTTCGGCACCTCGTTCATCCCGCCGCTGATCGCCTGCGGGCTGACCGTCGCCGCCGGCATTTGCAGCCTTTCGCGGCTGCGCCCGTCCATCCGCAATCCTTCGGGACAAGAGATCAACCGCGTCCAGCCGGGCGGCCATGGCGAGGTCGGCGCGGCCTGATTATCGGCGCATGTCGTCGCGGGCATGCGGCTGATCACGGTCCAGGGCGTTTCCACGGTGGAACCCTCCGGGAGACGACGAATGCCCTATATCAAGACGCGCGATGGTGTGGACCTCTACGTCAAGGATTGGGGCTCCGGCCGCCCGGTGGTGCTTATCCATGGCTGGCCGCTCAATTCGGATAGCTGGGACGATCACGCGCTCGCGCTGGCGGAAGCGGGGCACCGTGTGATCGCCTATGATCGCCGCGGTTTCGGCCGCTCCAGCCAGCCCTGGACCGGCTATGATTATGACACGCTGGCGGACGATCTCGCGCAGGTGCTGGCGGCGACCGGCGCGCAGGACGCAACCCTCGTCGGCTTTTCAATGGGTGGCGGCGAGATCGCCCGCTATATGTCACGCCACGACGGCAAGGGCGTCAACGGCGCCGCTCTGATCGCCTCGGTCGTGCCTTATCTCCTCAAGGACGACAGCAATCCCGACGGGGTGGACGGCAGCGTGTTCGACGAGCAGATGAAGGCGCCGATCCGCAAGGACCGCGCCGCTTTCTTCGCCGCCTTTGCGAAGATGTTCTACGGCGTCGGCTATATCACCAGCCCGGTCAGCGACCAGATCTTGCACCATTTCGAACTGATGGCGTCCCAGGCCGGCCTCAAGGGCGTGCTCGATTGCATCGACGCGTTCGGCAAGACCGATTTCCGGCCCGATCTCGCGGCCTTCACCGTCCCAACCCTGATCATCCACGGCACGAGCGACCAGACCGTCCCGATCGATCCGTCGGCGCGTGCGGCCGCCAGAGGCATCTCGAATGCCGAATTGATCGAATATGACGGCGAACCGCATGGTCTCACCGTCACCGCCAAGGATCGGCTGACGCGCGACCTGCTCGCCTTCATCGGCGGCGGGAGCAGAACGGCGACCTGGCAGCCTTGAGCCGCACGAAGAAAACCTAGTTGAAGACTGGGCTATTCGGGGTTGCGGGCCGGCTCCACCACCGCCAAGAGCATCACCATGGCGAAGACGGTTTCCCCCTTTTCATTTCGTGACTTCCGTTTCTATTGGGTGACCCGCTTCACGACCACCATCGCGCAGAATGCGATGGTCGTCGTGATCGGCTGGCAGGTTTACGACATTGCCCGCCGCACCATGACGCCCAAGGAAGCCGCCTTCCAGCTCGGCATGGTCGGGGTGGCGCAGTTCGTCCCGCTTGCTCTGCTGACGCTGATCACCGGCTGGACGGCGGATCGCATCGACCGACGCTGGATCGCGCGGATCGTGCTGTTCGCGGAGGCGCTGTGCGCCGCGTGGCTGGCCTTGCTGGGCTGGCATGACACGACCACGCTCCCCGCCATCTATGTCGTGGCGGTGCTGCTCGGCATTTGCCGCGCCTTCGCCAATCCCGCGATCGGCGCGCTCGCGCCCAATCTCGTGCCGGCGGCGGTGCTGCCGACCGCGATCGCGGCCTCCGCCATCGCCTGGCAGGTCGGAGCGATTGGCGGGCCCGCACTGGGCGGCTATCTCTACGCCGCGCGCCATTGGCTGCCTTATACCGTCTCCGCCGTGCTGTTCCTGATCGCAGCGACATCGATGATGTTCATCCGCCCGATCCCGAAGACGACCTTGGATCGCAAGGCCAACCCGTGGCGGCAGATGATCGACGGACTTCATTATGTCCGCCACAATCGGGTGGTACTCGGCGCCATCAGCCTGGATCTGTTCGCGGTCCTGCTCGGCGGCGCGACCGCGATGCTGCCGATCTACGCACGCGACATCCTGAAAGTAGGATCGGAAGGGCTTGGCCACCTCCGCGCCGCGCCGGCCGTCGGATCGGCAGCGATGGCGCTGTATTTCTCGATCAAGCCGCTGAGGCACAATGTCGGTGTGAAGATGCTGTTTGCCGTGGCCCTGTTCGGCGCCTGCACGGTGGGCTTCGGGCTGTCGCGTTGGGTGCCGCTGTCGCTCGCCTGCCTCGCGGTGCTGGGTGCGTGCGACATGCTATCGGTTTATGTCCGCCAGTCGCTGATCCAGATTTGGACGCCGAACGACATGCGCGGCCGCGTCGGTGCGGTTTCGACGCTTTTCATCTCCGGCTCGAACGAGCTTGGCGAGGCGGAGAGCGGCTTCCTTGCCGCGTTGATCGGCGCGGTGCCCGCAGTGGTGCTCGGCGGTTTCGGCGCGATCGGCGTCACGATAATTTGGGCGCGGCTGTTTCCTGAACTGGTGCAGGCGCGTACATTCGATCCACCAAAGACTCTTGAGAATATCCCCGGCCAGGAGATGGCAAAATGAAGGTCAACAGCGTTCTCGAAACGATCGGCAATACTCCCCATATCCGCGTCCAGCGGCTGTTCGGCGACGCCGAAGTGTGGATCAAGTCCGAACGGTCCAACCCCGGCGGTTCAATCAAGGACCGCATCGCGCTGGCGATGATCGAAGCCGCGGAGAAATCCGGCGACCTTCAGCCGGGCGGCACGATCGTCGAGCCGACCTCCGGCAACACCGGCGTCGGTCTTGCCATGGTCGCTGCGGTCAAGGGCTACAAATTGATCCTGGTGATGCCGGAGAGCATGTCGCTCGAACGGCGCAGGCTGATGCTGGCATTCGGGGCCAGCTTCGATCTCACGCCGCGCGAGAAGGGCATGAAGGGCGCGATCGAGCGCGCGCTCGAGATTATCGGCCAGACGCCCAATAGCTGGATGCCGCAGCAGTTCGAGAATCCCGCCAATATCGATATCCATGTCCGCACCACCGCGCAGGAAATCCTCAACGATTTCGCCGACGCCCCGCTGGACATGATCATCACCGGGGTGGGCACGGGCGGGCACATCACCGGCGTCGGCGAGACGCTCAAGCAGGTCTGGCCCAACCTGAAGGTGTTCGCAGTCGAACCGACCCTGTCGCCGGTGATCTCCGGCGGCCAGCCCGGTCCCCATCCGATCCAGGGCATCGGCGCCGGCTTCATCCCAGCCAACCTCCATACCGGCGTGCTCGACGGCGTGATCCAGGTCGATCCCAACGACGCCAAGGAATATGCGCGGCGTTCCGCCAGCCAGGAAGGCCTGCTCGTCGGCATCTCGTCCGGCGCGACCCTTTCGGCCATCGCCCAGAAACTCAAGGAAGCCCCCGGCAGCCGGATCCTTGGCTTCAACTATGATACCGGCGAACGTTACCTCTCGGTGCCCGACTTCCTGCCGGAGTAACCGACGAGCGGAGGCGACATGGCGGGCGCCGCGCCGCCGACCGAAGGAGGCTGCTATGGACGTGGACCGCCGGACTTTCGTCGCAGGCTTGCTCATGGGCGCGGCGATTGCCGCGCCGGGTGACGGCCAGGTTGTAGCCGCACCCTCGCGGGCGAATAATGTCGTGCTCGTCCATGGCCTGTTTGCCGACGGGTCGAGCTGGTCGGAGGTCATCCCGCGGCTTCAGGCGAGGGGGCTCAACGTAACCTCTGTCCAGAACCCGCTGACCACTTTGGACGAAGCCGTCGCCGCATGCCGCAAGGTGTTGGACCGGCAGGACGGGCCGACCGTGCTTGCAGGTCATTCTTTCTCCGGCATGATCGTGAGCGAAGCGGGGACCCATCCCAACGTCTCGGCTTTGGTCTATGTCGCCGCCAGGGCCCCCGATGCGGCCGAGGATTATGCGGCGCTCGCCGCCCGCTTCCCGGCCCCGCCGGCATCCGCCGGCATCGTCTATGACGGGGACGAAGGGCGCCTGAGCGAGCAAGCCTTCCTGCGCGATTTCGCCGGCGATCTGCCTCCTGCGAAAGCACGCGCGCTTTACGCCGTGCAGGAGCCATTCCGCAGATCGCTCCTCGCCGGCCGCACCACCCAGGCAGCGTGGCGGACGAGGCCGAGCTTCTATGCCGTCTCGACCGAGGACCGGACGATCAATCCGGAGCTGCAACGCTATATGGCGCACCGCATGGGCGCGACGACAATCGAGCTGCGGTCGAGCCACGTATCGCTGATCTCGCATCCGCGCGAGATTGCCACCTTGATCGAGCGCGCGACATTGAAAGTGCGTTGAGGGCCATGTTCTGGCTCGCGTCTGATGGGAGACGATCTATGAAGCTGATCCCGATCACCACGTTCCTTGCTTTTGCGGCCGGCGGTGGCGTCGCGCTGCAGGCGCAGACTGCGCAATTGGCGGGAACCACGCGCGCCGAACTCCAGCGCCACGATCTCAGCATCCCCGGACGCGAGGTGATCCAGGCGCGGGTGGGCGTCGCACCCGGAGGAGAAGCCGCCCGGCACAAACATCCGGGCGAGGAAATCGTCTACGTCCTACAGGGTTCGCTCGAATATCGTCTCGACGGACGGCCGCCGGTAACGCTGGGCGCCGGCGAGGTCTTGTTCGTGCCCGCAGGCGTACCCCATTCGGTGCGCAATGTCGGTCGCGACGCTGCACTCGAGCTCGCCACCTATGTGGTCGAAAAGGGAAAGCCGCTCCTTGTTCCGGTTCCATAAGCCGGCCGCCAGCCGCCATGTCGCGGTCAGGCGCGCGGATGCGCGTTGCGGTAGACGTCGAGCAGATGCGCGGTATCGACGCCGGTATAGACTTGGGTTGAGGACAGGCTGGCGTGGCCGAGCAGCTCTTGCAGCGAACGCAGGTCGGCTCCCCGTCCCAACAAGTGCGTCGCGAAGCTGTGGCGCAGCGCGTGCGGCGTCGTGCGGTCACTCAGGCCGAGACGGGCGCGAGCGGCACGCACCGCGCGGCGGATGATATCGGCCGACAGCGGGCCGCCCTTGGCGCCCCGGAAGATCGGGAGATCGCGGCTCACGCCCCAGGGGCTGGCGCCGATATAAAGTTCGATCGCTTCGCGCACCGGAGCGAGCAGCGGCACGACCCGCGTTTTGGCGCGCTTGCCGGTGACGATCAGCGTTTCGCCCAGCGGCAGCACCGCGCCGGTCAGCGCCACCGCTTCGCCGACGCGCAATCCCGCACCATAGAGTAGCAGTAATACCGCCTTGTCGCGCAGCCCGATCCACGGCTCGCGCCCCTCATCCTCGGCATCGTCGGCGATCGCGATCGCCTCGCTCGGCGAAACCGGCCGAGGCACGCCTTTCTTCACCCGTGGTCCGCGCAGCCGTGGCGGCGCAGCCACGCTTTCTCCTTTCGCGACGAATGCCAGAAAGCCGCGCACCGCCGACAATTCACGCGCCGCCGAAGCATTGGCGAGCCCCTCGCCTCGCCGCAACGCCAGAAAAGCGCGCAACTCCGCCGCATCGAGCCTCGCCAGGTCGGCGCTGTCGATCGCGGCGGCACGATGCTGCCCGAGAAACTGGATCAGTCGGCGCGCGGTCGCACCATAAGCGCGGATCGTATGTTCCGATCGGCGCCGGTCAGCACGCAAATGGCCCTCCCATTCTGCCGCCTTGGCAAAGGCCGGATGCGTATCGAGGGTAAGCTTGCGCGCCACCGGGCGATCCTATGCCAAAGCGCTTGTTCCAGGAAGCGGCCACCGCGCCGCGCCAAGCTACAGCGTCATGCCGTAGACCTTCCGGAGCATCTGGAAGCGTGTGCCGTCCCACTCCGTTGCGACATTGCGGGCGGCATCGTCCATCCCGTCGAGATGCCAGTGCCAGCCAGCCGCGAAGCCGATCACGGCGACATCGCCCGGCAGATCGTGGATCAGCCGCAAATGCGTTCCGGCAGCGTCCGGCGACAATTCGAACAGCACTTCGCTGTCTTTGCCTGCCGCACCTTCCGGCCAGGTGAAGCCGAAGCGGCGGGGCGGATCATAGCAGGTGATCGCGCCGTTCAGGCGGTGGCCGAACTCGCGGAACAGCAGTTCGAAGCGCCCGCCGACATGAGGATCGACCACTGCGTCGGCCTGCCACCAGCGGCTGATGCCGGCGGGCGTCGTCAACACGTCCCACACGGTCTCCGGCGAATGGTGCAATATCCGGTCGAACGTCAGCGTCTGGCGATCTCCCTGCGGCACGAGCCGCCCGTCGCGCGTCGCCTCGGGGCCGAAGCGGCGGGCATACTCATCGCGCAGCGCACACCAGTCGAGCGTCGCCGGAGCATCGCCGAGCGAGGCGGCGAGCTGCTCCATCAGGACGGTCCAGCCAGCCCCGGTACGCGGTGCCTCCTCGAATACCGGAAGGACATGCGTCAAGGTCAGCCGCGTGCCACCGTCCACCTCCTCCAATGCCCACCGGACGCGCCCGAAGGGCGGGACATTCTCAAACCAGCTATGCTCTAGGAGGTGCGGCGGCTCGTAGCGCAGCACATGCGCACGGCTTTCCATATCCATCGCTCCGAAGCGATAGTCGAAATGCGCGCCTTCGTGCAGCGCCGCGCCTTCGTCTCCCAGCCATTCAACGCCCATCCAGTCGGCGATCCGCGCCGGCGTCGAGACTGCCGCCCACACCTTTGCGATAGGGTGGGGATAGTCGCGCGTCAGTTGGAGCGTGCGGCTGGTGCCGGAATAAGCGACATCGGTCATGATCATTGCTCCCGATCGAGATGCGCGCCGAGCGCGTCGAGCTTTCCTGTCCAGAAAGTGCGGTAAGGCGCGAGCCAGCGGTCGAGCTCGGCCAGCGGCCCCGGCCGCAGCGAATAGATGCGGCGCTGCCTGTCACCGCGTACGTCCACGAGGCCGGCCTCGCGCAGCAGGCGGAGATGTTTGGATACGCCGGGCTGGCCGATCTTCATCGCCCCCACGATTTCGCCAGCGGCAAGTTCGCGCTCGCGCAGCAGGTCTAGGATCGCCCGGCGCCCGGGATCGGCGATGATTTCGAACAGCTTTTGCATGAGTCGTATATCGCCGTTCAGTTATATTTCTGTCAAGCGATATAAGCGGGCACGGCGTTTATCCGTCCGAACGGCCCGCGCTTCATGCCTGCTTGTGCAAACTTCGGCGAACAGTGGATCCGAATTCCCCGTTAGACGGGAAGCCTTCACCGCATCAGGACGAGCTCTTCCGCCATGCTCGGATGCAGCGCGACCGTATTGTCGAAGTCCTGCTTGGTAAGGCCGGCCTTCACCGCCACCGCCGCCGCTTGCAGAATCTCGGGTGCGTCCGGACCGATCATATGCAGGCCGAGCACGACGTCCGTGTCGGGGTGGACGATCATCTTGTAAAGCGCACGCTCGTTGCGACCGGCCAGCACGTTCTTCATCGCGCGAAAATCCGACGTGAACACCTTGATCGCGCCATATTTCTCGCGCGCCTTGCCCTCGGTCAGGCCCACGCCCGCCATCGGCGGATGGCTGAACACCGCCGCCGGCACATTGTCGTAATCCACCCGGTGCGGCTTGTTGCCGAAGATGGTGTCGGAGAAGGCTTGACCCTCGCGGATCGCCACCGGCGTCAGCTGGATGCGATCGGTGACGTCGCCGACCGCGTAGATGCTGTCGCAAGTTGATTTGTTGTCGTCGTCGACCTTGATCGCGCCTTTGACGTTGAGCTCGACGCCGGCATTTTCGAGCCCGAGGTCGGTCAGCGGCTTGCGCCCGGTGGCGAACATGATGGTGTCGCAGGGAATCGGATCGCCCTTGACCAGATGGATCAGCAGCGAACCATCCGCGAGCTTCTCGATCTTCTCCATCTCGACGTGGAACTTGAAGTCGATGCCCTTGCCGCTGGAGATCTGCAGCAGCCGGTCGCGGATCTGCTCGTCATAGCCGCGCAGGATGACATCCGTGCGGTTGATCACCGTTACATGCGAACCGAATTCGTGGAAGATGCCGGCGAATTCGTTGGCGATATAGCCCGCGCCGGCGATCACGATCCGCTTCGGCACGCCTTCCAGATGGAATGCTTCGTTCGACGTGATGCCGAATTCCTTGCCCGGAATGTCTGGTATCGCGGGCGTCGCGCCGGTCGCGACCAGGATATATTTCGCCGTAACGCTCCGTCCGCTGGCGAGCTTCACCTCGTGCGCCCCGGCGATGGTCGCACGCTCGTGGAGGACCTCGACCTTGTTGTTCTCCAGCGTCTCGCCGTAAATGCCGGAAATGCGCGTGACCTCCGCCAGCACATTGTCGCGCAGCGTCTTCCAGTCGAATTCGCACTCGGGCACTTTCCAGCCGAACCGGCGGGCGTCGGCGAGGTCCTCGGCAAAATGCGCGCCGTAGACGAGCAGCTTCTTTGGCACGCAGCCCCGGATGACGCAGGTCCCGCCGACGCGATACTCCTCAGCGATCGCGACCTTGGCGCCATAGCCGGCGGCAACGCGCGCCGCGCGCACCCCGCCTGAGCCTGCGCCGATCACGAACAGGTCTACGTCATATTCAGCCATCATGGTTTCCGGATCATTGATTGCTTGCGATGTAGGAGGCGCACCCCGCAGCGGCAAACATGAAAGCGCGGTCAGTCTGATCGATCGGCCTGCGCCGGCTGCGCGGTGTTCCCTGCCTAATTTTCGGCCGGCGACTGCTTCCGCGCGGCTTTGGCCCATCGCGGAAGCGTCAGTTTGTCGCTCGGCCGCACCTCCGCACCCATACTTTGTTTCATGATTTCAAGTGCCCAGCGACGGCGTTCGCGCGTCTCGGCGGCAACCGCATCTTCCGGAATCCACAGTTTATAGTCGCGCATATGCGCGTCCGCCGCCGTGAACAGCACGCAGATGTCCGCGGCAATGCCGGTGATCACGAGCCGATCGACGCCCAGCTTCGGCAGCAGCACCGGCAGGTTGGTGGAGTAAAAGCCGGAAAATTGCGGCTTGATCACGAAATAATCGCCGTCACGCGGTGCCAGCTTGGCAACGAACTCGCGCACCCCCTCGCCCTCCGTCGCCAGCGCACGCTCGACGAGCCGGTAGCGCTCCGAGTGCCACTCCCCGAAATTGTCGTTGACGTAGATTACCGGCAGCCGCGCTTTGTCCGCCGCCTCGCGCAGTTTGAGGATCGTGGCGGCGGCGGCAACCGTGTCGCGCAGCATCGCGTCCGCGCCGGCGAAATCCATGTTGGTGATCATGTCGAGGATGATCAACGCGGTGTTGCCGCGCGGTGCGTCGCGAAAAGGCGCCGTTGCCCGGCCCTGGTTCATGATGCTCTTCGCCATGCGTCCTCAACGGCGGGCCCGGCATTCGTTTCCCGGTTACAGGCCAGCATCGGCTGCAATGATCCTGCCGATGCCGGACCAGTCGATGTCATCGCCTTCCCGCGCGATCGTGGACAGCAGATGGTCGCGCAGTATCGCCAACACCGGCATCGGCACCCGCGCGTCGGTTGCGGCCTCGCTCACCAGGTTCATGTCTTTGAGACCGAGTGGGGCGGCAAACCCGGCAGGACGAAAGGCCTCGTCCACCAGGATGTTGCCATAGGTGTGATAGACCGGTGCCCCGAACAAGGTACCGGTCAGCACCTCGAGCAACTTAGCCTTGGGCACTCCGCCCTTTTCGGCGAGCGTCATCGCCTCGGCGAGCGTCTCAATCACCGACAGGATGGTGAAATTGCCGCACAATTTGACGAGGTTTGCCGCCGGGGCGTAATCGCCGATCGCAAACGTCTTCTGACCGATCGCATCGAACAAGGGTTGGCAGGTTACCAGCGCAGCGGCAGGGCCCGCTGCGGCGATGAACAATTTGGCCGCTTCCGCCGCTGCCGGGCGCCCAAATACCGGCGCGGAGAGGAGCGTCGAGCCATGGTCGGCATGCCCCTGCGCGAGCCGCTCCGCCAGCGCGAGGCTGATCGTGCTGTGCGAGACATGGATCGCTGTGCCCGGCCCCGACAAAATGCCGTCGACTCCGAACGTCACGGCTTCGACCGCCTTATCGTCGGCGAGCATCGTGTGGACGACCGCGCCTTGCGCTGCCTCCGCGGGCGTGGCTACGTTCTTCGCTCCTTCGGCAACAAGTGCCTGCGCCTTGTCCGGCGAGCGATTCCAGACAGCGACGTCATGCCCCGCCTTGAGCAGGTTGCGCACCATCGCGCTCCCCATATTACCAAGGCCGATGAACCCTATTTGCATGCGGATGCTCCATAGAAAAAGGCCGCCCCGGCTTTCACCGCGGCGGCCTCAAAAGCCAGGATTGCCGTCAGTCCTCGGTGTTGCTGGAATTCTTGGCGGTACCTGGCTCCGCCATCAGCGTATGGCGGTGGGCCAAGACGCGGTCCGGCGTGATGTGGCTCATCGCCGCCTGCAGCTTGTTCATCCACCCCGACACGACATGACCCGCGCCGGAATTCATCGCGTCCCAGCCATTCTTGGCGGTTGCCGACGGATCCTCCTTCTTGTCGACGCCCACCTTCGTGTCCATCATGTCGGCACGCTCGAAGAATTCGGTCTCGGTCGGCCCCGGCATCAGCACCGTGACCGTGATCTCGGTGTCGCGCAGCTCCTCGCGCAGCGCGTAGGAGAAACTGTCGAGATAA
Organism: Sphingomonas crusticola; assembly: GCF_003391115.1. NCBI lineage: Bacteria > Pseudomonadati > Pseudomonadota > Alphaproteobacteria > Sphingomonadales > Sphingomonadaceae > Sphingomonas > Sphingomonas crusticola. Next base: position 3,305,307 of record NZ_QTJP01000001.1, on the reverse strand, counting down.
GCCTTGGTGCCGTTATACACCGCCTGGTAGGCGCCAGGGATAAGGCCCGCGATCGAGCCGGTGATCAGGATCTTGCCCTCGTTGCGCGCAACCATCTGCTGCGCCACCTTTTGCAGCAGATAGGTGGTGCCAGTGACGTTGGTGTCGATCACGCGGCGCCAGTCGGCGACGTCCTGATCGACGAAAGCGCGTCCCAGGCCACGGCCGGCATTCGCCACCAGCACGTCGATCGGCCGGCCATTCGCCGCGGCGAGCAGCTTGTCATTGCCCTCGAACGTCGCGAGGTCAGCCTCGATCGAGGTCACCTGCGTGCCGTGACGCTTGAAGTCGTCGGCGGCATTGTTGATCAACGGCTCGTCGGCGACGACCAGCAAGTCATAGCCGTCCTGCGCCGCCAGATGGGCGATCTCAAAGCCGATGCCGGTCGAGGCACCGGTAACGATCGCGAGCTTTCCGTTACCCATCATCATTCTCCCGAAGCAGGCATTTCGACCTTGGTCTTCTCAAGTCCCGGCTTGAGAACGATCTTGGTCGTCTCGTTCTGATAGTCGTGGAACAGCTTGTAGCCGTCCGGCGCATTCTCCAGCGGCAAGCGGTGCGAGATCAGGAAGGTGGTATCTACCTTGTCTTCCATGATCGCGTTGAGCAGGCCGGGCAGATAATGCTGCACGTGCGTCTGGCCCGTCTTCATGGTCAGGCCCTTCTCCATGAAAGCGCCCATCGGGAATTTGTCGACAAAACCGCCATAGACGGCCGGAACCGACACGCGCCCGCCCTTGCGGCAGGCGAGAATCACCTGCCGAAGCGCATGGATGCGATCCGTGCCGAGGAACGTCGAGACCTTGAGCTGATCGATCACGTTGTCGACGAACAGGCCGTGCGCCTCCAGGCCAACGCTGTCGATGACCGCGTCGGGGCCGATCCCGCCGGTCATTTCCATCAGCGCGTCATAGACCTTGGTGTCGTTGAAATTGATTGTCTCGGCACCGAACTTCGCCGCCAGCTCCAACCGGCGTGGGAAATGATCGATCGCGATCACGCGCCGCGCGCCCATCAGGAAAGCCGACTGGATCGCGAACAGTCCGACAGGTCCGCAACCCCAAACCGCCACGGTGTCGCCAGGCTCAATGTCAGCGTTCTCAGCCGCCATCCAGCCGGTCGGCAGAATGTCGGAGAGGAACAGCACCTTGTCGTCGTCCACACCGTCGGGAATCACGATCGGGCCGACGTCCGAATAGGGCACGCGTACATATTCGGCCTGACCGCCCGAATAGCCGCCGGTCATGTGGCTGTAGCCAAACAGGCCCGCCATGCGGTTGCCGTAGGCCAATTCCGAAATATCCTGATTATCTGCGGGGTTGGAATTGTCGCAGCAGCTATATTGATGCTTCTGACAGAAATAGCAGGCGCCGCAGGAGATGGTGAACGGCACCACCACGCGTTGGCCTTTCTTCAACGTCGAGCGAGCGCCGACCTCGACCACCTCGCCCATGAACTCATGGCCGAGGATGTCGCCCGTCTGCATCGTTGGGATATAGTGGTCGTACAGGTGAAGATCCGATCCGCAGATCGCGGTCGAGGTGATCTTGATGATGGCGTCGCGCGGGTTGATGATCTCGGGATCATCGACCGTTTCCATGCGGACGTCGTGCTTGCCGTGCCAGGTCAGAGCGCGCATTCGGCTTATCCTTGAATAGAGTTCGGTTAAGCGGCGGTCGGCAGATCGGTCGCCTCGGCGCGGGTTCGCGCGGACGTGCTGATCTCGCCGGTCTCCATGAACTGCTTGAAGCGTCGCAGGTCGCGGCGCGATTGCAGCGCGGGCTCGCGCTGGAACAATTTCGCGAAGAATTGCGCGATCGCACCACCCGGCGGGTCATAGGCAATCACCGCGCGCACTACCGTGCCACGGTCCGCAACCTCGTGAAATTCGATCTTGCCGGAGTTGCGGACTTCCGCCCCTTCGACCGATTCCCATGCGATAAGTTTGCCGGGCTGATCCTCGGTCACGATTGATTCCCATTCGACCGTGCGGCCGCCCGGTGCCTTAACCACCCAGGTTGAACGATTGCGGTCGGCGACGTCGATCCGCTCGATATTCTCCATCACTTGGGTCAGATTGGAGAAGTCGCGCCAAAAATCGTAAAGTTCTTGCGCAGGCTTAGCGATCGTCACGACCGAGGCGATCACGCTCTTTTCATCGCGGGCGGCCTCACTTGTGCGCACGTCGCCATCGCGCGCGGCTGTGGCCGGCACGTCTACTGTATCGGGGGCGCTCATATTCGCTCCTGCTTTACGGTGTCTGATCTGTGGCTCTTCAACCAGCCGACGCGGCGAGGGTTCCCCCGAGGAGGCTCGGCTCATGAGCTCGACCGAAACAAAAGTCGCATAACTAACGTAGGTTAGGAGCAGGCGGCGCTTGCCCGAACCATCGCGCCGCCGCAGGATGTCGCCCATGAAAAAGCTCCCGATCCTGCTGCCCGCTTTTCTCCTCGTTGCAGCCGCTCCGCCCTCGCCAGACCCCCGCGCCCTCCACGCCACGGTCGCCAAGCTGGTGAGTTTCGGCACGCGCCACACATTGTCCAGCACCTCAGATCCAACGCGTGGCATCGGAGCGGCGCGCCGATGGGTGGCGAGCGAGTTCACGATCCTTAGCGGCAAATGTGGCGACTGCCTCGCCGTCGAGACGATAGGCGACAACTTCACGGGCCCTCGCGCTCCTGGCGGCGTGCGCGTTGAGGACGTGATCGCAATCCAGCGGGGTACCACCGACCCGGATCGCGTCGTAATCGTGCAGGGCCATATCGACAGCCGGGTCAATGACGTCATGGACTCAACCGCCGATGCGCCCGGAGCCGATGACGATGCTTCGGGCGTGGCCTTAGTGATGGAGGCGGCGCGCTTGCTGTCGGGCGAGAAATTTCCCGCGACCATCGTCTATGCGGCTTTGTCGGGCGAAGAGCAGGGGTTGTGGGGCGGCAAGCTGCTGGCGACCACCGCCAAGGCTCGGGGGTGGAAGGTCGCCGCCGTGCTCAACAACGATATCGTCGGCAATACCCACGGTATTGGCGGCGAGCACATTACCGATCGCGTACGCGTGTTCAGCGAAGGCATCCGCGCAGCTGCCGATCCCTCCGACGTCACCCAGCAGCGCGGCATCGGTGGCGAGGATGACAGCCCATCCCGCGCACTGGCGAAGGCAGCCCTTCGCACAGCGCAGGCGCATCGCGACATCGGTCTGAAGGTAGTGGCGGTGCGCCGCCCAGATCGCTTTCAGCGGGGTGGCGACCATATCCCGTTCCTCGAGCTCGGCTTCCCTGCGGTGCGCTTCACCGAAGCGACCGAGGATTATGACCGCCAGCATCAATTGGTGCGGACGGAGAATGGCCGCCGTTATGGCGACACGATCGACTGGGTAGATTTCCCCTATCTCGCCCGGGTCACCGCGCTGAATGTCACGCTGTTGCGGGAGCTTGCATCAGCCCCCGCGGCTCCTGGCCGCGTTGTTATTTCCGGTGCCGTGAGCGACGACACCCACGTCGCCTGGGACGCGGTACCTGGCGCGGCGGCCTACCGCATCCGCTGGCGCAGCGCCGACGGCAACGCATGGACCGACAGTCGCGATCTTCCGGCCGGGGCCACCTCGGTCGATTTACCGCACGTCAATATCGACGACCATTTCTTCGGCGTGTCGGCCCTATCGAACGGCGGCGCGGAAAGCCTGGTAACGTTCGGCGGCGTGCCCCCCGCCCCGCCCGTCGGCAGCAAACGCTAAAGCGCGCGTAACGCGTCGATCAGGCGATCGACCTCTGCGGCGGTGCTGTAATGGCACAGGCCGATGCGGACGAGCCCGCCGGATTCCTCCAATCCTAATCGGGCAATAACCTCGACCGCATAGAAATGGCCCGACCAGGCGAAGATCCCCTGCTCGGCCAGCGCACGCGCAACATCGTCGGGATGGTGGCCATCGATCGTGATGGCGAACGTCGGCACGCGGCCGTCCATCGTCGGCCGGCCCCATAATTTAAGCCCCGGAATTGTGGCGAAGCCGGCGAGCAGGCGGTCGCCGAGTTCGCGCTCATAGGTGACGCATGCCTCCATGGCAGAGCGCAATCTTTCGGGCCGGCTATTGGCAGAGCAGAAATGGCCTCCCAGCCAATCGAGATATTCGATCGTACCCAGCACACCACCCTGCGCCTCGAACGAAGCCGTACCGGTTTCGAAGCGGTGCGCAGGCGGGTTGGGGTCGGCGGGGCGCACCTTGTAAGCCTCGATCGACGCGAGCAGATCGGCTCGGCCCCATAATACGCCCTGATGCGGCCCGAAGAATTTATAAGGCGAGCAGACCAGCAGATCGCAGCCGAGCGTGCGCACGTCGGTCGGCACATGCGGCACCGACTGGACCGCATCGACGAACAACAAGGCGTCGGAACCGGTCTTCACCAGCTGCGCGATCCGCGGGATGTCGTTGAGCGTGCCGAGCGCATTGCTCGCACCGCCAACTGCGACCAGCCGCGTCTGCGGCCCGATCAGCCCCGGAAGCGCCTCCAGATCGAGCACGCCGGTTTCGGGATCGAAGTCGATCCAGCGCACCTTCATCTGCTTGTCTCGCGCGATCAGCAGCCACGGCGCGACGTTGGCGTCATGATCGAGGCGTGACAGGACCAGCTCGTCATCGGCCTGCCATCCCTGAGCCAGTGCGCGTGAGGCCGCAAAAGTAAGCGAGGTCATGTTTGCTCCGAACGCGATCTCTCCCGGCTCCGCACCGAGTAGATCGGCCATAGACTGGTGCGCCGCCTCGCTCAGCGCGTCGGTTTCGCGTGAGGTCACGAAGTCCCCGCCGGAATTGGCGGTGCCGGACCGCAGATGCGCTACCATGCCGTCGATCGCGTCCTGGCAGATCTGCGTTCCGCCCGGTGCGTCGAAATAGACGCGTGGCCGGCCGTCGTCCGTCACGCCTAGAGCAGGAAATCGACCGCGTACCGCCTCTATCGGAAAATCCACTCGACACCTCAACTTCATCGAAGCTGTATTGCTTCGCTACGCTCGCAATGATCAATTGAGCCCGCCCCGTCATTGCGAGCCGCGCGGAGCCGAAGCAATCCGGATTCAAGCGTCAAATTGGTCTCGCTATCGATCTCCATCCCCCGATCGGGCAGGAACGGCGTGATGAGCAACCCCGTTCCCAGCGATTTCTGGACGCAACCCGTCGTACCACTAGCCCGGGCTTTGATCGGCGCGAGCTTGCTGGTCGATGATGTCGGCGGAATGATCGTGGAGACGGAGGCCTACGATATCGACGATCCCGCCAGCCACGCCTTCGGTGGTCCTCGCGGTCGCAATCTGGTGATGTTCGGTCCCGTCGCGCACGCTTACGTTTACAAAATCTATGGCATCCACTGGTGCCTCAACTTTGTCGGCGGCGCGCATCCGGGCAGCGCAGTTCTGATCCGTGCGATCGCGCCGACCCATGGCCTTGAGACGATGATCGCCCGCCGAGGCCTGCCGGATCCGCGCGCTTTGTGCAGCGGCCCCGGCAAGCTCGCCCAGGCGATGGGGATCACCAAGGCATTGGATGGCGCTCCCCTCGACCAGCCACCATTCCAGCTGTCGCTGGGCGGGCTGGCGGATGTGGTCGTCGGGCCGCGCATCGGCATCACCAAGGCGATCGATCAGCCGTGGCGGTTCGGCCTGCGCGGATCACCGTTCGTGAGCCGCGCGTTCCCCAAGAATGGCTGACCCTTTCCATCTCGATCGCTTCGTCCGGGCCCAGGCGGAAATATACGATACCGCGCTGGACGAACTGAGGGCCGGCCGCAAGACCAGCCACTGGATCTGGTTCATATTCCCGCAGATCGCTGGCCTGGGCCGCAGTCCAACCGCACGCCATTATGCGATCGGTTCGCTGGAGGAGGCGCAAGCCTATCTTCACCATCCCCTACTGGGAACTCGATTGGCAGAATGTTTGGCAGCATTGCAAGCGCTTGGGCGCACCAGCGCAGATGCCGTGTTCGGTTCGCTGGATGCGATGAAGTTTCGTTCTTCACTGACGCTCTTCCACGCGGCAGACCCAGGCAATATTACCATCCGGGACGCCTTAGACAGTTGGTTCGACGGGCAGGAGGATGAGGCGACGCTTGAGCTTCTCCGCGGCGCATGATCAGCTATGGCTAAGCCATGCTGCAACGAATCGCCTTTCTCCTTTGCCTGCTGGCAGCCCCTGCCCTTGCGCAGTCACCTCCTGCTGCCCCCGCACCTGCTCCAATAGCCAAGCCCGCTACGGTTCGGGTAGCATTGGAAACGGCTGCCGGTACCATCACCGTGGAGATAGAAACCGAGCGCGCGCCGATCACCGCCGCCAACTTCCTGCGCTATGTCGATCAGAAGCGTTATGACGGGACCGCCTTCTATCGCGCCGATCCGGTCGCGCCGAATTTCGGCTTGATCCAGGGCGGCACGCGCAACGATCCCAAGCGCACGCTCAAGCCGATCCCGCACGAGCCGACGACAAAGACCGGGCTCAGCAATACCGATGGCGCCATCTCGATGGCCCGCGGCGCGCCTGGCACCGCCACCAGTGACTTCTTCATCATCATCGGGGACATGAGCGGGCTAGATGCCAAACCGGATCAGCCTGGCGATAATCTCGGCTTCGCTGCCTTCGGCCATGTTGTCGACGGCATGGATGTGGTGCACAAGATCCTGGCGTCGCCGACCTCGCCGACCGCCGGAGAAGGCGTGATGAAGGGGCAGATGCTGGAGCCGAAGATCACCATTCTCCACGCGCGCCGCGTGATTTAGCAACGGTCATGGGGGATTCACCGCCAGAAGTGACCGCGGGGCCGGATTTTGGTGGCCGCGAGGAACAGATGTTCCCGACGCTCACGGCGGCCCAGATCGCGGCCGCCCGTCGCTTCGCCAGCGGTGAGCCGCAGCGTTTCGAACCCGGCGCTGAGATGTTCGCGGTCGGCGCCCGCAATGCGCCGGCCTGGCTGGTGCTCGAAGGATCGATCGATGTCGTACGCCGCGACGGGCTCGGCCATGAATCGGCGATCGTCAGCCATCATGCCGGCCAATTTTCGGGCGAGATCAGCCAGCTGGGTGGCCGCGCCTCGCTCGCCGCCGGGATTGCCGGCAAGGACGGCTGCTTGGCCGTGCCCTTCGATGCGGCACATCTGCGCGCGCTGCTGATCGGGTCGGCGGATCTCGGCGAATTGCTGATGCGCGCCTTCATCCTGCGTCGGGTCGGGCTGATCAATGCCGACAATGTCGGGTCGATCCTGGTTGGACGGCCCGAAGATCCGGATCTCGTCCGGCTGACCGGCTTCCTGACGCGCAACGGTTATCCGCATTCGACCATGGATGTGGAAACCGACGAGGGTCGCGAACTGGTCGAGCGCCTCGCGGTCCAGCCGAGCGACCTGCCGCTGATGATCTGCCCCAACGGCACCGTACTCAAGCATCCGGGCGATGCCGAAGCGGCGCTGTGCCTGGGCATGACCCCGGAACTGGAACCCGACAAAATCTACGACGTGATCGTCACCGGTGCTGGCCCCGCCGGCCTCGCGACTGCGGTCTACGGCGCGTCCGAAGGTTTGTCCGTGCTGGTGCTCGATACGCGCGCCTTCGGCGGCCAGGCCGGCGCCTCGGCGCGGATCGAGAATTACCTCGGCTTTCCGACCGGCATTTCTGGCCAGGCGCTGGCCGGCCGCGCCTTTACCCAGGCAACGAAGTTCGGCGCCGAGCTCGCTATTCCCCTCTCCGCAGACCATCTCCATTGCGACGAGGAAACGGAGGCTGGTTTCCGGCTCGATCTCAATAACGGCACGACCGTGCGGGCGCGTACGGTCGTGATAGCCTCCGGCGCGCGCTATCGCCGCCCGGATGTGCCCAAGCTTGAGGAGCTTGAAGGGGCCGGCATCTCCTATTGGGCGTCCCCGATCGAGGCCAAATTATGCGCCGGGGAGGAAGTCGCACTGGTCGGCGGCGGCAATAGCGCCGGTCAGGCCACCGTCTTCCTCGCGCCACAGGTCGAGAAATTGAACCTGATCGTCCGCCGCCCGCTCGAAGAGACGATGTCCAAATATCTGATCGACCGGATCGCGGCTCTGCCTAACGTCGAACTGCACGTCGGCAAGGAAGTCGTGGCGCTGGAAGGTGACCGCGCCACAGGCCTGAAAGCCGTGACCTTCCGCTGCCGCACTACCGGTGCCGAGCATCATTGCGCGCTCAGCCACCTGTTCCTGTTTATCGGCGCCGATCCCAATACCGCCTGGCTCAACGATTGCGTTGACCTCGATGCCAAGGGCTTCGTGGTGACCGGCCAGGACGGCGCGGCACCGCTGGAGACAAGCCGCCGCGGCGTGTTCGCTGCCGGCGACGTCCGTTGCGGCTCAACCAAGCGCGTCGCCGCCGCGGTTGGCGAAGGCGCCGCCGTCATCGCCCAGATTCACGCCTTTTTGGGCGCGGAGACGACGTCCGCCTGACGATCCATGGATGACGGTCATTACCGTTGACCGTGCGCACGCTCGCTCCGGCAAGATTGATCGCTACGCCCCCGCTCTGTGCCAGCGCCGGTGCGTCAAGCTTGAGCCAGCGCGGGACGCAGGTGCGCGGCAGGCGACGGTCGCTGACGGCAATGTCGGCCCAGGCACAGGCGGTTTTGAATTGCTCGAGATCCAGCATGTAGGGGCTGCGCGTCGCCAGCATATGCCATCGGCGGCCGCCGCGCGGGATCACCGCGAGGCAAACATCACGCGTGCAGCGCGCGCCAGGAAGGGTGTCCAGGTCGAGCGCCGTTGACTGGACGCCGGATCCCTCCCCCAGTTGTTGGCGGACATAATCCTTGGCGAGCGGGCGCAGGAGGTGGAGTGCGCCGTCCGGCGTGCGCACCGCGAGATGCTTGCCATCTCCCGTGATGAGCAGATCGGGCGCCGGCGTGAGCAGCGCCCAGGTCATTCCGATCACCAGCGGGAGCGTCCCCAATCGGCGCATATGCGTGCGCCACAGCGCGATCCACAGGCCACCCGCGACCATCAGCAGGAAGGCGCCGAGCGGCATGGAAGGCAGCGCCGCGACGGCGCCGGGGAACGCTGCGACATGGCGGGCCAGTCCTAGCAACAATGCCAACGCCTTACCGGCCAGCCACCACGCCGGACCACCCAGCCCCACGCAATCGAACAATAAGGCGAGCGCTTCCAGCGGCATGATTATGAAGGTTGTCAGTGGGATGGCGATGATGTTGGCGAAGGCGCCGTAGAGCCGGCGCGATGAAAATGATAAGCGGCGATCGGCATGAGCGCGATCTCGACCAGGAAGCCGGTCGCCAGCAGCGTCGCCAGCTCGCGAAGCAAACGGCGGGGCCAGCCCTCTTCACGCTTCAGCACCCAGGCCCGCACCCGCGGATGTTCGTGAAAGGCGATGATGGCGGTGACGGCGGCAAAGCTCAGCTGGAAGCTGGGGCCGACCAGCGCCTCGGGCCGGAACAACAGGACGACCAGCGCGCCGGTCGCCACCAGCCGCAAGGTCATCGCCTCTCGCCCGAGCGCGATGCCCGCCAGCACCAGCATTGCCGCGACGCACGAGCGAACGGTCGGCACTTCCGCACCGGAGAGTAAAGTATAGCCCAACCCCGCCAGTGCGCCCGCACCGGCCGCGATCAGCAGCAACGGTGCGCGCAATGCGAGCCACTGCGACAGCGCCAGCAGTCGCAATGTCAGCAGCATCGTCGCCGCGATCACTGCCGTTACATGAAGGCCGCTGATCGACAGAAGATGCGCTAGCCCCGATTGTCGGAAGGCATCGGAATCCGCCTGATCGATTGCGCCGACATCGCCCGTGACGAAGGCAGCGGCGACACCACCCGCGCTGCCCTCCAGACGGCCTTGGATATGGGCGGTCAATCGCGCACGCCGATCCGCCAGCCATGCCATGAAGCCGCCCTTCGCCGGCGCCGGCGACACTAGGCTGACCTCGCCCAGCCCCTTTCCGGTCGCGCCGATACGCTGGAACCAGGCCACGCGCGCGAAATCGTAGGCGCCCGGCAATGGCGCGGGCGGCGGCGCCACCAACCGTGCGCGCAGCGTCACTCGTGCGCCCGGCACAACCCCCTCGGGCACCTGCTTGTCGTCAAACGAGACGCGCACCTGCGGTGGAAGCCCCGGCTGCGCTTCGGGCGCAAGCAGCAGCCGAACCTTCTGCTTTGCCGGCAGCTTCGATACGGCGGCGACCTTGGCGGTCATCGTAACAACCGCGGTGCGTGCCAGTACCGGCGCAGACACCTGTTCACTGCGCGCCCATGCCAGTGCGCAGCCCAATGACGCCGTCAGCAACATCCAGGCCAGGGCCCGCGCCGCGCGTCCACGCCACGCCAAGGTCAATGCCAGCAGGGCCCCTACCGCGCTCACCGCCAGGAAGATCCGCCATGCATGCGCATCGGGCAGGCCGAACCAGGCGGCAATTCCGGTCGCCAGTCCGACCGGCAGCCATAAGGGCAGCTGGTCGCGCTCCGCCTCCAACCAGAGCTCGATACGCGCCACGAAGTGGCGCGGACGCGTCAAAATACCCCTCCCGCGCGTTTGTGGGGTCCGAAGCGCTATGCTAGGGGCGCTCACCATTTTTCATCGGCCATGGCCGGCACAGCTTGGGAGACAGGCGCTTTGGGCGCAAGCACCGCTGCGGGCGGCGAGGTCGTGACACGGTTCGCGCCCTCCCCAACCGGCTTTCTGCACATTGGGGGGGCGCGTACCGCCCTGTTCAACTACCTATATGCCAGGCATATGGGCGGGCGGTTCCTGCTGCGGATCGAGGATACCGATCGCGCGCGTTCGACTCAGCCAGCCATCGAAGCGATCCTCGATGGGATGACTTGGCTCGGTCTCGATTGGGATGGCGAGGTCGTTTATCAGTTCGAACGCGCCCAGCGCCATGCCGAGGTCGCGCAGGCCCTGCTCGACAAGGGTGCCGCCTACCGCTGCTACGCGACTGCCGAAGAACTCGAGGCGATGCGCGCCGAGCAGCGCGCCGCCAAGCTGCCAATGCGCTATGACGGGCGCTGGCGCGATTGCGCGCCCGGTCTCGAGCAAGAGGGAAAGCCGTTCGTCGTCCGCCTGCGTGCCGAACGCGAGGGCGAGACTATCATCGATGATCGCGTTCAAGGGCCGGTGACAGTCCAGAATGCTGAATTGGACGATATGGTGCTGCTGCGTTCGGATGGGACGCCCACGTACATGCTCGCGGTTGTGGTCGACGATCACGACATGGGCGTCACGCACGTCATTCGTGGCGACGATCACCTCAACAATGCCTTTCGCCAGATGGGCATCATCCACGCCATGGGCTGGCAGGAGCCGGTCTACGCCCATATCCCGCTGATCCATGGCGCGGATGGCGCGAAGCTGTCCAAGCGGCACGGCGCTCTCGGTGTCGACGCTTATCGGGACGAGATGGGTATGCTGCCCGAGGCGGTGAACAATTATCTGCTGCGTATGGGCTGGGGCCATGGTGACGACGAATTCATCAGCCGCGAGCAGGCAATCGAATGGTTCGATCTGGACGCGGTCGGGCGCGCACCCGCGCGCTTCGATTTGAAGAAGCTCGAGAATCTCAACGGCCATTATCTGCGCGAGGCGGACGATGCCCGCCTCGCCGCTTTGGTGGCGCCAAAAATCCAGGAAAATATAGGTCCGGACGGGCCAGATTTGCTGCGCCGCGCCATGCCGTTTTTGAAGGTGCGCGCCAAATCTATCAATGAGATAGCGGATAGTGCCAGCTTCCTGTTTCGCACCCGCCCGTTGGACGTGGACGAGGGCGCGGCGAAGCTGCTAGAGGACGGCGCTCGCCAGCTTCTGGCGCGCACCCGGGACGCGCTCGCGGCCGTCGGGGACTGGAGCGCACCTGCGCTCGAGGCCGCGATCCGCGAGGTTGCGGAGGAAGCTCAGATCGGCCTTGGCAAGGTCGCGCAGCCGCTGCGCGCCGCCCTGACCGGCCGGACGACCTCACCGGGTATCTTTGACGTATTGGCGCTCCTCGGCCGCGAGGAGAGCCTGGCGCGGCTTTCGGATCAGGTCGATCCGGCGGCGGGACATTGATGGAGTTGAGTGAAATGGCCGACAGCACGATCAGCATCGGTGGCAAGGATTTCGACTATCCGGTTCTTTCGGGCACGACCGGCCCCGACGTCATCGATATTCGCAAGCTGTACGGCCAGACCGGCGCCTTCACCTACGACCCCGGTTTCACCTCCACCGCGAGTTGCGAAAGCGGGCTGACCTATATCGACGGCGATGCCGGCGTCCTTCTTCACCGCGGCTATCCGATCGATCAGCTCGCCGAGCAGTCGAGCTTTCTCGAGGTGGCCTATCTCCTGATCCATGGCGAGTTGCCGAGCCAGGACGAGCTCACGACTTTCACCACCACCATTACGCGCCACACGATGGTGCATGAGCAGCTGGCCAAATTCTTCTCGGGTTTTCGCCGCGATGGCCATCCGATGGCGATCATGTGCGGCGTCGTCGGCGCGCTCTCAGCCTTCTACCCGGATTCGACCAACATCACCGATCCGAAGCAGCGCATGATCTCCATGCACCGCCTGATCGCCAAGATGCCGACGATCGCGGCGATGGCTTACAAATATTCCATTGGTCAACCATTCGTCTATCCGCGCAACGATCTGTCCTACACGGCCAATTTCCTGCGGATGACCTTCTCGGTGCCGGCGGAGCATTACGAGCCTGATCCGGTGATCGTGGATGCGATGGACAAGATCTTCATCCTCCACGCCGATCATGAGCAGAATGCATCGACCTCGACCGTGCGTCTCGCCGGCTCGTCGGGCGCCAATCCGTTCGCCTGTATCGCCGCGGGTATCGCCTGCCTGTGGGGCCCGGCGCATGGCGGCGCCAACGAGGCTGCGCTTAACATGCTGCGTGAGATCGCTACCCCCGACCGCATTCCGGAATATATCGCGCGCGCCAAGAACAAGGACGATCCGTTCCGGCTGATGGGCTTCGGCCACCGCGTCTACAAGAATTTCGATCCGCGCGCGAAGGTGATGCAGAAGACCGCCGCGGACGTGCTGGAGAAGCTCGGCGTCACCGATCCGATCTTCGACGTCGCCCGCGAGCTGGAGCAGATCGCGCTCAAGGATGAATATTTCATCTCCAAGAAGCTCTACCCGAACGTCGATTTCTATTCGGGCGTAATCCTGTCGGCGATCGGCTTCCCGACGACGATGTTCACCGTGCTGTTCGCACTTGCCCGCACCGTCGGCTGGGTCGCGCAATGGAACGAGATGATTTCGGATCCCGAGCAGAAGATCGGCCGCCCGCGCCAGCTCTACACCGGCCCGACGCAGCGCGATTACGTCGAAGCCGGCAAGCGGTAAGGGCGCCCCAGGGCCGGATGCCGTTCCCCGGGGAAGGCGGGGATCGAGCTAATACAGTTCGTGCGCAGCAGTGCCCCGCACTATCGCGGGGATGTCGTCGACGCAGAACGGTTGCCATAATATCGTGCCCGAAATGCATCGGCCCATTCTGTTAACCTTCCGGCTGCGATCGCCTCGCGCAAACCCGCCATAACCTGTTGATAAAACCACAGATTATGTTCGGTCAGCAGCATCGCGCCGAGCATCTCGCCTGCCTTGGTGAGGTGATGGAGATAGGCCATGCTCCAGCCGCCGATCGGTGAGTCCGGATCCAGCGGCGCCAGATCCTCGGCCCATTTGGCGTTGCGCAGATTGACCGGCCCATCCCAGGTGAAGGCCTGGCCATTACGCCCGGAACGCGTCGGCAAGACGCAGTCGAACATATCGATCCCGCGCTCGACCGCGCCGACGATATCGTCCGGCTTACCGACCCCCATCAAATAGCGCGGCTTGGCCGGATCAAGCTGCCCGGGCGCGAAATCAAGGCAGGCGAACATTGCCTCCTGGCCCTCGCCCACTGCCAGCCCGCCGACCGCATAGCCATCGAAACCAATATCCAGCAAAGCATTGGCGGAAGCCTTGCGTAGTCCTTCGTCGAGGGCGCCTTGCTGGATGCCGAAGATCGCCGCCGCCTCAGCATGTGCGCCGCCGGCATCGAACGCGGCGCGGCTGCGCTTCGCCCAGCGCATCGACCGCTCCATTGCCGCCAGCTGGACCTCGCGCGTCGAAGTGGTCGGCACCAGCTCATCGAATGCCATCACGATGTCCGAACCGAGCAGGCGCTGGATTTCGATCGAGCGTTCCGGGCTCAGCATGTGCGCCGAACCATCGAGATGGCTCTTGAACGCCACACCATCCTCACTGCGCTTGGTCAGCGCCGAGAGGCTCATCACCTGGTAACCGCCGCTATCGGTCAGGATCGGGCGTTCCCATCCCGAAAAATTGTGTAGCCCACCCAGCTTGGCGACGCGCTCGGCGCCCGGCCGCAGCATGAGATGATAGGTATTGCCGAGGATGATGTCCGCCCCGGTCGCGCGCACCTCCGCCGGCCGCATCGCCTTGACGGTGCCCGCCGTCCCGACCGGCATGAAGGTAGGTGTGCGGATCACACCGCGTCGCATGGCGATTTCGCCGGTACGCGCTTTTGCGTCGGTGGCATGGATGGTGAACTGGAAGCGGGATGTCATGCGTGCCGCTTAAAGGTTGAGCGTGTGCGGTGGAAGCACCGTGGCCTCCCTGGCCGCAGCTACGGCATGACGGCGCCTTCCCGCCTGCGTATGCAGCCTTTATGGACTGGCCGCTTCATTCGCTCCTCCCATGGCTCGATCTGGCTGGGCTGGCAGTATTCGCCGCGTCGGGAGCGCTTGCTGCAGCTCGCAAGCGCCTCGACTTCGTCGGCGCCTGTTTCTTTGCACTTATCACCGCAACCGGCGGCGGAACGTTGCGCGACATCCTGATCGGCGCGCCGATCTTCTGGATGCGGAATGCCGATCCTGTCGTCTTGTGCGTGGCAGTCGCGCTCGCTGTGTGGATGGTGCCGCTTCGCTGGTGGCCCGAGAAAACCTTGGACTGGATGGATGGCGCCGGCTTGGCGGCATATGCCGTTTACGGAGCCGGAAAGGCGCTGGCCTATGGAATAACGCCGATCTCCGCCGTAGCGGCCGGGGTCATTACTGCCTGCTTAGGAGGCGTGATCCGCGACATCACCGCCGGCGTCCCATCTGTGCTGATGCGGCACGAACTGTATGTCACGGCAGCTTTGGCAGCAGCCGCGGCATTCGTCGGACTTGGCGCGCTTGGACTAGCGACGCCATGGCCGGCCTATATCGCCGTGGTGCTCGGATTCGTCCTGCGCGGCGCTGCCATAAGGTGGCGTCTGGCGCTCCCGCCCCATCCGGGCAAATGAAGGCGAGGGGCGACAAGCGGCATCAGGCAGCCGGGAAAACACTGCGTTGGGAGCGGTTCTAACTCAATCGCCTTCGAAGGCGATCAGGTGATGCACCACAACCCCGGCAGCCCGCAACCTGTCCGCACCGCCCAGCTCAGGCAGGTCGATCACAAAGGCAGCGGCGTCGACCACCGCACCTGTCGACCTGAGCAATTCCACGGCCGCCAGTGCCGTGCCGCCGGTGGCGATCAGGTCGTCGACCAGCACGACCCGCATCCCCTCGCCGCAGGCATCGGCGTGCATTTCCAGCCGGTCCGTGCCATATTCCAGTTCGTAGTCGACACCGACGCGCGCGCCCGGCAGCTTGCCGGGCTTGCGCAGCATCAGCAGCCCGCATTTGAGCTTGTAGGCGAGGGCTGCGGCGAAGACGAAGCCACGCGCCTCGATCCCGGCTACCAGCTGCACGCCCTCGCCGGCAATCGAGGCTGCCATCCGATCGATCGCCTCGGCAAAGCCTGGCCCATCAAGCAGCAACGTGCTGATGTCGCGAAACTGAATGCCCGGCTTGGGGTGATCGGGGATGGTGCGGATCAGCGCCTGAAGATCAGCGTCGAGCGACATTGCAGCACTCCATAAGGGCAGGAACGGTCATCGCGCGGCTGCAGCTGCATAGCCGACGCACCGCGAAAGTCAGCCTGCATGCAGCGGCAAAAGCAAGCTGGCATCGCCATAGGAGTAAAAGCGATAACCCTCGGCGATCGCATGCGCATAAGCCGCCTGCATCCGCTCGCGCCCCATCAGCGCCGAGACCAGCATGAACAGGGTCGATCGCGGCAGATGGAAATTGGTCAGCAGCCCGTTGATGGCACGAAAGCGATAGCCCGGCGTGATGAAGATCGACGTATCGCCCTCGAACGGGCGGATGATTCCGTCCTCCCCGGCCGCGCTTTCGATCAGGCGCAGGCTGGTCGTGCCGACCGCAATCAGACGGCCGCCCCTGGCGCGTACCGCATTGAGCATGTCTGCAGTAGCGGCATCGATCCGGCCCCATTCTGCGTGCATGCGATGCGCGTCGGTATCGTCGGCCTTGACCGGCAGGAATGTCGCCGCGCCGACGTGGAGCGTGAGCATGGCGTGATCGATGCCGGCGGCATCGAGCGAGGCCAGGAGCTGCGGCGTGAAGTGGAGCGCGGCGGTGGGTGCCGCCACCGCCCCCGGTGCGGACGCGAACATCGTCTGATAATCGGACGCATCGCGCGCGTCGGTCGGGCGCTTGCCCGCGATATAGGGCGGCAGCGGCATCCGCCCGGCACGTTCCAGCAGCAACTCGACCGGCTCGTCGCCTTCGAACTCGAGCAATAGCGATCCATCCTCGCCTTTCGGTCCGGCGATCGCGGATACACCCTGGCCGAACTGGATGCGGTCGCCGACCCGCACCCGCCTGGCGTTGCGCACGAACGCGGCCCACGTTCGGGGCCCCTCACGTTTGTGCAGGGTCGCGCCCACGCGCGCTCCGCCACGCGCGCCCTCAAGCTGGGCGGGAATAACGCGTGTATCGTTGAACACCAGGCAATCGCCGCGCCGCAACAGGCCGGGCAGATCGCTTATACCGTGGTCCTCGGTGCGATCTCCATCCAGCAGTAACAGCCGCGCGCTGTCACGCGGGCTCGCGGGCCGCAGCGCGATCCGCTCGGCGGGAAGATCGAAATCGAACAGGTCGACGCGCATTGCGGGTTGGTCCCAATCCTGCCGCTTGTCCCGCACTGGCTCAGCTGGTGTAGCCGCTCAGAACAGCGGTGAACTTATCGCCCTTACCGGGGCCGGCGCTTCTTCTGCGCCTGCTGTGAAGCTGCGGCCGCATCGCCTGCCGCCTGAGCCGCACCCTGGGCGGCGACCTGCGCAGCAGCGGCCCGCTCGGTTGCGACCTTGGCATTGCCTGCCTTGGCGGCCTTGGCCGCATCACCCGCCGCCAGCGAGGCCTGCGCCGCCTGGACTGCCGCGCTGTCGGCTGCGGCCGAGGCGGCCTGGCTGGCGATCGGGGGGGTCGCGGCATCGGCCGGCGGCGCGCCGATCCACGCGCGCACCACCTTGGTCGGATTGGCTGGCGGCTCACCCTTCTCAATCAGGTCGACATAGGCCATGCCGGCATAGACCCGGCCGATTACCGTATATTTGCGATCGAGCGTCAGATTGGGCGCCAGCATGATGTAGAATTGGCTGTTGGCACTATCCTCGCCCTGTGCGCGCGCCATTGCCATCGCACCGCGCACATGGGGCAATTCATTGAATTCAGCCTTGAGGTCGGGAAGGTCGGAGCCACCCTCGCCCGTGCCCTTGGGATCGCCGCCCTGCGCCATGAAACCATCGATGACGCGATGGAAGATGGTGTTGTCGTAGAAGTGCCGGTTGGCGAGCACCTTCACCCGCTCGACCGCATTGGGTGCCTTGTCAGGCCGCAGCAGGATTGAGACGACACCGCCAGTCGAAAGCTGGATATTGAACGTGTTTTCGGGCGTCGGCGTGGGCGCCGCGCCGACTTCCGGAATGGCGATCGCCTTGACCTTGGGCTCGGCATAGCCCTGCGGGCCCGTCGTGGTCGATTGGGCCAGCAAAGGCGTGGCGAGACCAATCAGGCCCAATGCGAACAGCTTCAAAGACAAAGGCTTGAACTCCGTTTCTATCAGCGCGTGTGCGCGCGTATATCGGCCGCGACGGTCGCCGGCACGAAATGCTCAATATCGCCGCCGCCACGCGCAACATCCTTCACCAATGAGGATGCGATGTGCGCGAAAGCGGGTGCCGCCACCAGAAAGATGGTATCGACCTCAGGAGCCATCGTGCCGTTCATCGCCGCCATCGGACTCTCATAGTCGAGATCCGTGCCGCTGCGCAGCCCGCGCACGACGAATTGAGCACCCACCGAGCGTGCGAAGTCGACAGCGAGGCCGGCAAATTCCCTCACCTCAATGTCACCCTGGATCGCCATCACCTCACGCCGTAGCGCGGCGACGCGTTGCTCGAGCGTGAACAAGGGCGACTTCAGTGAATTGGTGGAGACGCCGATCACCAATCGGTCGGTAAGCTTTGCCGCCCGGCGAATGATATCGACATGGCCCAAGGTCAGCGGATCGAACGTGCCGGTATAGGCCGCGACCCGGCTCACCGATCGCGCTCCACCACATAATGCGCGATCGAACGCAGCAGGCTCGCCTCCGCGCCGAAGCCGACGAGATGCCCGATCGCCTGCTCCACCAATATTTCCGCCTGCTGGCGCGCACGTTCGGGGCCGAGCAGCGATACGAACGTCGCCTTGCCCTGCGCCGCATCCTTGCCGACCGCTTTGCCGGTAACGTCGGCCGCGCCCTCGACGTCGAGCAGGTCGTCCGCAATCTGGAAGGCCAGGCCGATATCGCGCGCATAAGCCCGGATCGGCCGGCGGCCTTCCGGTGGGATGTGGCCGAGGATCGCACCCGCTTCCAGGCAGAAGCCGATCAGGGCGCCGGTTTTGAGCTGCTGAAGGCGTGTGACGGCGGCGAGATCGAACGCGGCGCCGTCGGCTACCAGATCCATCATCTGTCCGCCCGCCATACCGGCCGGGCCTGACGCCTTGGCCAATTCGGCGGATAGCTCGATCCGCACGAAGGGGTCGGGGTGCGTCTCTGCGTCCGCGATCACTTCGAATGCGAGCGCATGCAGCGAGTCCCCGGCAAGCACCGCCGTCGCCTCGTCATAGGCCTTGTGCACCGTCGGTCGCCCGCGGCGCAGATCGTCATCGTCCATGCACGGCATATCGTCGTGGATCAGGCTGTAGACGTGGATGCACTCGATCGCGACGCCGACCCGCAAGGCAGGGACACGATCGACATGGAACAGGTCGGCGGCGGCGCGCACCAGCAGCGGCCGCAATCGCTTGCCACCGCCGATCGCGGCATGGCGCATCGCCTCATAGAGGCGCGCGCGCCCGTCCGCGGGCACCGGCAGCAGACGGTCAAACGTCTGGTCGATCTCCACGGCGATCCGGTCCATCGCCGTTCTCAGCGCGAGCGGCACGACGCTCATCTTGGTTTCAGCCGGCATCGAAGGGCTGGGTGCCGCGCGGGCTTCCGTCCGGCCCCAGCGTGATCTTCTCGATGCGCGCCTGGGCCGCCTGGAGCCGCGCCTCGCACTGACCGCGCAACTTGTCGCCCTCGGCATAAAGCTCAATCGATTCATCGAGACTGGCCTCGCCGCTTTCGAGGCGATGGACGATCGCCTCCAGCCGCTTCAGGGCGTCCTCGAAGGAAAGATCGGATATGGTGGGATCGTCGCTCATCGGCGGTGACTCTTGGGACCGGAGCGTTTCAGGGTCAAGGCAGCCGCAACGGTTCATCGGATCGGCGTTTATCGTCATCCCCGCCCGCGCGGGATGACGGAAGAGCTAAAGCGAAGCCCAGTCGATATTGGCCGTATCCAGCGTCACGGAGGTATCGGGTAGCGGGTACTTCAATCCCGTCGCGCAGTTGAACAGCATCACCCGGTCCTCGGCGCTTACCAGTCCATCCGTCCGTGCCTTGCGATAGGCGGCGAGCGTTGCCCCGCCCTCCGGGCACAGCAGCAGTCCGTCCTTCCGGCCGGCTTCATCCACCGCCTGTTCGATGGCTGCGTCCGACACGGCCATAGCGAAGCCGCCGCTCGCGCGCACCGCGTCGAGGATCAGGAAATCGCCGACCGCCTGCGGCACGCGAATCCCCATCGCGATCGTGTGGGAATACTCCCAGCGCCGCGCATGGCGCTCGCCTTCCGCCCACGCGCGCACGATCGGGGCGCAGCCCTCCGCCTGCACCGCCACCATGCGCGGCCGCTTCGAGCTGATCCAGCCGAGCGTCTCCAGCTCGTCGAACGCCTTCCACATGCCGATCAGGCCGGTGCCGCCGCCGGTGGGATAGAAAATCACCTCGGGCAATTCCCAGCCGAGCTGCTCGGCCAGCTCCAGCCCCATCGTCTTCTTGCCTTCGATCCTATAGGGTTCCTTGAGCGTGGAAAGGTCGAACCAGCCCCGTTCCTTCACCCCCTGTCCGACCAACTTTCCGCAATCATCGATCAATCCGTTCACGCGATAGACGCGTGCACCCTGCGCGGCGATTTCGCGAACGTTGATCTCGGGCGTATCGGCCGGGCAGAAGATGACCGCATCGATGCCCGCACGGCTGGCATAGGCCGCCGCCGCCGCGCCGGCATTGCCGTTGGTCGGCATGGCGATCGCAGTGACGCCTAGCTCCTTCGCCATCGAAAGCGCCATGACCAGGCCGCGCGCCTTGAACGATCCGGTCGGCAGCCGCCCCTCGTCTTTCACGAGCAGCGCCGCAGCACCGCACTCCCGCGCAATCGCGTCGAGCGACACGATCGGCGTCATCGTCTCGCCGAGGCTGATGATGTTGGCGGCGCGGCGCACCGGCAGCATTTCGCGATACCGCCACAGATCAGCCGGCCGCGCTGCCAGCGCCTCCTTGGTCAGCGCCGCCCGCACTCCATCCAGGTCATAGCGCACCAGCAACGGCCGCCCGGCGCGCGACAGGCCATGCAGCCTGTCCGCGTCGTAACGCTCCCCCGTCATGCCGCATTCGAGATGCGTGACGAAGGTCGGCCGATCGGCGGTCAGATTGTCGTCGTGCACCGCCGCCCCAAAATTCGTGGATCAGTCGCGCTTGCCGAACAGCTGATCGACGTCCGACAGGACCGCGTCCCCCGCATGCGACGCGGTCTCGCGCTCGGCACGCAGCTGCGTGATCAGCGCCTCGCGGTCGCCATCGAGCCGCGTGTCGACCGGCGCCTCGATGCCGGCCGCCTTGGCTGCCTTGGCGACCACCGCGTCGAGCTCGCGCTGCGAGGTCAGGCCGAGCGTGACCGGATCCTTCGGCGTGATATTGGCGATGTTCCAATGGGTACGGTCGCGGATCGCGGCGATGGTTGTGCGGGTCGTGCCGATCAGCTGGCTGATCTGTCCGTCCGAAACTTCCGGATGGTTGCGGATGATCCAGGCGATGCCGTCCGGCTTGTCCTGGCGCTTCGAGACCGGGGTGTAGCGCGGGCCCTTGGTGCGGCGAACCGGCTCGGGCCCCTTGGAGATTTGCAGCTTGTAGTTTGGATCGGCCTGGCCCTTGTCGATCTCGTCCTGGGTCAGCTCGTGCGCACGCAACGGATCGCGGCCGGTCAGCTTCGTCTGGGCGGTATCGTCGGCAATCGCCTGGATCTCCAGAATGTGCAGCCCGCAGAATTCTGCGATCTGCTGGAAGCTCAGCGAAGTATTGTCGACCAGCCAGGAAGCGGTCGCATGGGGCATGAGCGGCTGAGCCACGAAAAGTCTCCAGATAAAGAAAGGGCCGCCCCTCGCGGAGCGGCCTCGAATATGGGCGGAATGTAGAACGACGCCGCGTGCGGAGCAAGAGGCGTCCGCTCCACCCTCCGTCATCCCCGCGACGCGGGGATCCCGCTTCCTCTTTGCTTCAATCTGCCAGCGCAACATATCCGGGGGTCGCGGCGACCGCAGCGATCCAGCGCTGGACGGCAGGCCAGCGCTTAAGGTCGAAGCCTCCCTCATCCGCCACGTGCGTATAGGCATAGAGGCAGATGTCGGCGAGGCTGACCCGCTCGCCGACGAAGAAGCACCGGTCCGAAAGATGATCGTCCATCAGCGCCAACGCCGCCTCCCCCGCGACCTGCCTGGCAGGGATTTGCGCCCGCTGCGTATCGCTCAGGCGCTCCTCGCCCACCATTGCCTTCCAGAAGCGCAACGTCGCGATATTGGGCTCGTGATTATATTGTTCGAAAAACATCCACCGCAGCATGTCCGCCTGGTCGAACCGATCTCCCGGAATGAGCGCGGTGTCGTGCGCCAGCCACCAGCAGGCGGCATTGCTTTCGGGCAGGAAGCGCTCCCCGATCTGCAGCGTCGGGATCCGGCCATTGGCATTCACTTCCGCCAGGAACGCGGCCGTACGCGTTTCGCCGCGCATGATATCGTAATGTCGCCGCTCGAGCGGAACGCCCAGCAACGCCGCCGTCAGCCTGATCTTGTAGCAATTTCCCGAGGGCGCGTACTCGTGCAGGATCAGCTTTTCCATGTTCATCCCCCTGGATTGAGCCGGCCGCCGGGCTCCCCGTCCGCCTGCGAATGTTCGGCGACTTCCTCTTCGATTACCTGACTGATCATCCCGGGGTGACGCCAATCTCCGAAGCGGTAATATGCCGTCGCCAAACCGAGCGAGATCGCCGATCCCAACGGGAAGCTCCACCACAAGACGTCCGTACCGTAATGCGGCAGCAACGCAGCGGCGAAGCCTAGCCGGCCGACCAGCACGCTTAGGATCAGGATGATCAAAGGCGCATAGACCGCGCCATTGGCGCGCACGGTCGAGAACAAGACCAACGTCGCGCCGAACAGCAGGAAGCTCCAGCTACCGATAAGCTGGATATGGCGGGCGATTGGGATGGCGGGGCTGTTGCCGCCGACGAACAGGGCGAAGATCGGCCGGTCGAACAACAAGATGATCACGATCAGCGCCCCCGTCATCACGACGTTGGTGATCACCCCGGCGCGCGTGATCCGCCCGACCCGCTCCCAGCGTCCGGCCCCGATATTCTGCGCAACCATCGCCGATACGGCCGCCCCGATCGCCAGGGCGGGCATCTGCACATAGGTCCACAATTGCTGGGCAATGCCATAGGCGGCGGTCACGTCCACACCCGCCCGATTGACCAGCCCGATCATGACCAGGCCGGAGAAGCTGAACACCAGCATCTGCAGTCCCATCGGCAGGCCCTTGACGAGGATCACCTTCAGCAAGGCCGGGTTGGGCAGCAGGAAGCGCAACTCGCTCCCGCGCAACCGGATCGGCAAATCCTTAAGGTAGATGTAGGCGACGCCCACCACCAGCACGACATAATTGGCGATCAGGGTGGCGGTTGCCGATCCCGCAATCCCCATCCGTGGGAATGGCCCGATACCGCGGATCAGCAGCGGGTTGAGCCCGGCGTCGAGGATGACGGACAGGATCATCAGCTGCAGCGGCGTCACGCTGTCACCGGTGCCGCGCATTCCCATCGTCAGCAGCACGCCGATGAACATCGGCGGCATCGCCAGGAAGATGACCCGCAAATAGGCCAGCGCCAGCGCCTGCGAATCCGCCGGCGTCGACAATATCCGCAGCAGGTGGGGCGCGAACAGCCAGCCCAACAGCGCGATCACCACGGATATGATCGCGAACAACCCAAGTGCCGTTCCCATCGCCCGGCGTGCGCCGATCACGTCGCGCGCACCCATGCTCTGGCCAACCAGGATCGTCGCCGCCATGCCGAAGCCGAAGCCCAGCGCGAACATCAGGAACATGACAAGGTTGGCGTTGGTCGTCGCGGCCAGCGCACCTTCGCCCAGAAAGCGCCCGACCCAGATCGAATTGATCGATCCATTGAGAGACTGCAGTACGTTGGAGCCCAGCGTCGGCAGCGCGAACAGGAGCAGGGTCTTGGCGATCGGTCCCTGAGTCAGGTCGCGCCGGGCCGGCCGCGCTGGCGGCTGCGGCGTATCGGTGTTGGCTATTGCCCCCTCCTTTGGTCGTACGCCGCGCGCTATAGCATTTGCGTGCTTCACGCATATCGCTAACGTTTGCCTTCGGCACAGAAGACCGGGGAGAGCGAAATGACGGGCATCAACAGGCGCGAAATGGTGGCCGCGGCCGGCGGCATCGCTGCCGCAGCGGCGCTCTCCACCGGCGCGAACGCTGCCGACCCGAACCGCAAGCTCGGCTACGCCATCGTCGGGCTCGGAACGTACGGACTGAAGGTCATCATTCCGCAATTCGTCAATTGCGCCAACAGCCGGCTGGCGGCCGTGGTCAGCGGCGATGCGGACAAGGCGAAGCGCGTCGCCGCGCAATATGGCCTGCCCGATCGCTCGATCTACAATTACCAGAATTTCGACTCGATCCGTGACAATCCGGACGTCGACATCGTCTATGTCTGCCTGCCCAATTCAATGCACGCCGACTATGTCATCCGCGCCGCCAAGGCCGGCAAGCATGTCATGTGCGAGAAGCCGATGGCGGTCTCGGTGGCCGAATGCGAGGCAATGATCGCCGCCTGCAAGAAAGCCGGCAAGAAGCTGATGATCGGCTACCGCGTCCATTTCGAAGCGACCAACCTGGAGGCAATGCGCCTCGCCTCGTCGGGCGCGATCGGCACGCGCAAATATCTTCGGAGCGAGCACGGCTTCGTCCAACCCAACCCCAGTATGTGGCGCCTCAAACGGGCGCTGTCGGGCGGTGGTTCGCTGATGGACATGGGCGTCTATAGCCTCCAGGCGGCGCGCTACATGACGGGTGAAGAGCCGATCGCCGTCTATGCCCACGAAAGCACCGATAAGAGCGATCCGCGCTTCCAGGAGGTAGAGGACCGGATCGAGTGGGAACTCGAATTTCCCTCCGGCGTGATCGCCTCCTGCCTGTCAATGTACAGCGCCAACCAGAACCACATCCTGCTGATGGGCGACAAAGGCCGCATCGAGCTCGAGCCGGCGACGCGCTACAGCGGCAATCATATGTGGACCGGCCGCGACGGCCGCGAGACCGAGATCACCGACATTCCCCCCGGCCCGCGCCCGACGCAATTTGCCGGCCAGCTCGATCATTTCGTCGACTGCATCGTCAACAACAAGGAGCCGATCGTCTCCGGCGAAGAAGGTCTGCGCGACCTGCGCATCGTCGAGGCAATTTATCGCTCCGCCCGCGAGAAGAAGCGCATCACTTTGTAATCACGACGCTGGATTGCTTCGCTCCGCTCGCAACGACGTCCCGAGATCAGCTCGTCATTGCGCGCAGGGCAGCGGCGAAGCGATCCAGCCCCCAAGGAGAATGAGCCAGTGATCCTGAACCGCCGCACCCTCCTCGCCTCCGCCGCCGCACTCGCCGCCGCGCCCGCTTTCGCCGACGCCCCGGCCGAAGTCGCGCCGACCGTGCGCCGCCTCTCGCCCGCGCTCGACCGCATCATCGCGCCGGGCGCCGAGGTCGAGGTCATCGCCACCAACATCAAATGGGCCGAAGGCCCGATATGGGTGAAGGATGGCGGCTACCTGCTCTTCTCCGATCCGCCCGCCAACATCATCCGCCGCTGGAGCCGCAAGGATGGCGTATCGATCTTCCTTGAGCCGTCCGGCACCGCGGGCCTCGATCCAAAACTGGTACGCGAAGCCGGTTCGAACGGACTTGCTCTGGATCGCCACGGCAACCTGCTGATCGCCAATAGCGGCGGCCGTTCGATCGATAGGCTCGATCTGCGCACTAAGTCGCGCACGACTTTGGCCGATCGCTATCAGGGCAAGCGCTTCAACAGCTGCAACGATCTTGCCGTCGCCCAATCGGGCGCGATCTATTTCACCGATCCGCCCTACGGCTTCACGCAAGGCGACGACTCCCCGCTCAAGCAGCTCGCGCAAAACGGCGTCTACCGCTGGAGCGAGCGCGGCGAGACCGTCCTCATCGAGGGCGGCCTGACCCGCCCCAACGGCATCGCGCTTGCGCCCGGGGAGAAGCGGCTGTTCGTGTCGAACTCGGATCCCAAAAGCTTCAAGATCATGGTCTATGATCTCGACCGCGCCGGCCTGCCGACCGGCAGCCGCGTCTTCGTCGACAGCTGGCCGACAGCCAGCCGCCCCGGCTCCCCCGACGGCATGAAGATCGCCGCCGACGGCACGATGTTCTGCTCGGGCCCCGGCGGCATGTGGATCATGACGCCGGAAGGCGAGAAGCTCGGCCTGATCGAGGACGGTGCCCCGATAGCCAATTGCTGCTTCGGGGATGATGGGACGACCTTGTACATGACGTCCAACACGCGCGTGTTACGGCTCAAGCTGGGGATCAACGGCTGGCGGGCATGAAACTCGTTATGACTGTCATTACAGATTAGCGGCGGCGGGCCGGCGCTGGCGCCATGGAAATACATCCCGGGCCCTCCTATCTTCCCCTCCTCAACCAGGAGGATTGCACATGACCACCGAACGCGCCGTTCTTGCCGGAGGCTGTTTCTGGGGCGTCCAGGATCTTGTTCGCAAGCTGCCCGGCGTGGTCTCCACCCGCGTCGGCTATTCCGGCGGCGAGGTTCCGAACGCCACCTATCGCAACCACGGCAACCATGCCGAGGCCATCGAGATCGTGTTCGATCCCGCGGTCATCAGCTTCCGTTCGCTATTGGAATTCTTCTTCCAGATCCACGATCCTTCGACCGTCAACCGCCAGGGTAACGATGTCGGCGCGAGCTATCGCTCTGCCATCTTCTACACCAGCCCCGAGCAGAAGGCCGTCGCCGAGGACACGATCGCCGATGTCGATGCGTCGGGTCTTTGGCCAGGCAAGGTCGTGACCGAAGTGTCGCCGGTCGGCGACTTCTGGGAGGCCGAGCCTGAGCATCAGGATTATCTGGAGCGGATTCCCAACGGCTATACTTGTCACTTCGTGCGCCCCGGCTGGAAACTGCCGCGCCGGGCCGACGCCGCCTAACCCTGAAGCGCCGCTGACTTGTGTCGGCGGCGCTCCTGGCGTGGCAGACGCATCAGGCTTACTACCGCGCTGCCAATGGGCTGTTGAACTTGCCCGCCTGATAATCCCCGATCGCCAGCGCGATCTCTTCGCGGGTGTTCATGACGAACGGCCCCTGCGCCACCACCGGCTCGCCGATCGGGTCCGCATGGCCATAAAGCAAGACCGCGTCCGCCCGCGCCGTGATCGCGATCACATCCCCGTCATCGGCGAGCGTCACCAGCCGCCAGCGTTCCACGTCCAGCCCTCCGAGGCTGATCTGCCCGCTCACCACATATAGGAAGATGCTGCGGCCGCGCGGGGCGGGCAATTCAACCGCGGCGCCCGCCCGCAGTCGCACTGTTGCCATGAACACGCCAGTTAGCGATTGAATCGGGCCGCTCGTGCCGCCGAACTCGCCCGCGATCAGGTTGAGCACGCCGCCGTCGTCGGACAGTGGAATGGCCGGGATCGCTTCGGCCTGCACGCCGGTATAGCGTGGCGCGGTCATCTTCAGCCGCGCCGGCAGGTTGACCCATAATTGCAGGATGTCGAGCGGCCCACCCGCCCGCTTGAACGCCGGCGGCGACACTTCGGCGTGGATCAGGCCGGAGCCGGCGGTCATCCACTGCACCCCGCCTGCTTCGATCACGCTCTCATGCCCGCCCGTATCATGATGGGCGAGGCTGCCTTCCAGGATGAAGGTCACCGTCTCGAACCCGCGATGCGGATGCGGGCCGAACGGCAGGCCGCGATTGCTGGGCGGATAGGTTTGCGGCCCGTGATGGTTGAGGAACAGGAACGGGTCCACCTGCGCCAGCCCCGGTGCCGGCAGCGGCCGTCGCGTCACCAGATCGCCGATATCGTCACGCACCGCCTCATGGACGCCGGCGACGCTGCGCAGGGCGCTCACCATTCGATCCCGATCTTGCCGAAATGGCCGCCGCTAGCCTCATGGCGGAAGGCGTCGGCGAGTTGTCCGAGCGGGAAGCGCCGATCGACAATCGGGCGGATTCCGCCCGCGTCGAGCGCCCGTACCATGTCCTGCTGCATCCGCCTGCTACCGACGATCAGGCCCTGCAACCGCGCCTGCCGGGCCATCAGCAACGCTGTCGGAACTTCACCGCCAAGCCCGGTCAGCACACCGATCAGCGAGATATGGCCGCCGACGCGCACCGCCTCGATCGATTGCGCGAGCGTACCGGGCCCGCCCACTTCCACGACATGGTCGACGCCGCAGCCGCCAGTCCAGTCGCGCACCGCCCGGCCCCAATCCTCGCGTCGGCGATAATTGACGGTAAACTCAGCACCGAGCCCGCGAGCGCGCTCCAGCTTTTCTTCGGACGAGGAGGTGATCGCCACCCGCGCGCCCATCAGCCGGGCCAATTGCAACGCCCAGATCGAGACTCCGCCGGTCCCGAGCAGCAGCACCGTGTCGCCTGCCTTGAGCTTGCCGTCGACGACCAGCGCGCGCCAGGCGGTAAGTCCGGCTGTAGTGATCGTCGCCGCCTCAACCGCATCATAATCCTGCGGCGCCCGGGTGAAGGCAGTCGCGGGCAGCACCACCACCCCCTGCGCGAAACCGTCAATTCCGTCGCCTGGCGTGCGGCTGAAATCCCCGATCGTAGGCTTGCCATCCCGCCAATCGGGAAAGAAGCAGGACACGACCATATCGCCGGCCCCGAATTCAGTGACTCCCTCGCCGACCGCCTCGATCAGCCCGGCTCCGTCGGCAAGCGGCACGCGCCCTGCAGCGGTCGGCATGCGTCCGGTGGCGACGCCCAGATCGTGATAGTTGAGCGAGCTACCGTGCAGCCGCACCCGGATTTCCCCGGGTCCGGGCGCGCCGGGATCGGGCCGCTCTTCCGATACGAGCTGATCCAGGCCCGCCGGAGCGCGCAAAACCATCGCCTTCATCACTGTCTCCCCGGTATCTCATCACGCTCGCGGCATTCCCATGAACGAGAAGATACAGCGTCGGTTGCGCGATTAGGGGCAAGCGAATTTCGCTTGCCTGCTGAATGTCCAAATGCCGCAAAGCGAGCCGGTGAAACATTTAGCGCCTCGACACGCCGGAACGCCGTCGTCAAGGGCCGCAAGATGCTTGCCATCGCTCCGATCCTGTTTGTGCTGACGTGGTCGACCGGCTTCATCGTCGCGCGCGCGATGGTGCCGCATGCCGCGCCCGAGCTGATCCTCACCTCACGGATGCTGTTGTCCGCCGCATTGTTGGGCGGCCTTGCCGCGATCGCCCGCGAAAGTCTGCCGCGCGGTCGGAGGTTGGCGCTGCACCTTTTGGCCGGGGCGCTGCTCAATGGCGTCTATCTGTGCACCAGCTGGTGGGCGATCCAGCGCGGGATGCCCGCCGGCATCATGTCGCTGCTCGGCGCGCTCCAGCCGCTCGTCGTGGCGATCGCCTCGTTCGGCTTACTGGGCGAGCGGTTGGCGGGGCGAGCCTGGGCGGGGCTCGGCATCGGCCTGTTGGGGGTGGTGCTGGTGCTGGCGCCCTTGCTGATGCGCGGCGGTCATATTTCGGTGCCGCTATTTGTCGCCGTCGGCGCGGTGGCGTCGATCCTCGCCATGGCGGCGGGCACCATGATCCAGCGTGGATCGATCAGCGGTGATCCGATGCGCGTTTCGGGTGCGGTGCAGAATATCGGCGGCGCGGGGGTGGCGGCTCTCGCAACCGTTCTTCTGGGCGATTATCGCTGGGATGGCGCCCTGGCGTTGTGGCTGGGTCTCGGTTGGTCGGTGCTGGGGCTCTCGGTCGGCGCCCTATCCCTGCTGGTGTGGATGACGCGGCACCAGGGCGCGACCCGGGTCAGTGCGCTGCTGCTGCTGGTACCCCCATTGGCGGCCGTTGAAGCTTGGATCCTGTTCGGCGAACGGCTGGTGCCGATGCAACTCGCGGGCTTCGCGCTGGCATTAGGTGGGGTGCTGCTCGCGCGCTTGAAGACGACGCCTCAGCCATCGAGTAGCTGCACATAAGCCGGATGCCATCGCCGCCGCCGGCCGACCCTCACTCTTTCTCTACCGCGCTGCGGCCATAACCCCGCCCGCGCAGACGGCGGTGGCGTTCCTCCTCGGGCGTGCCGCCCTCGCGCTGCTGCAACCGCTCGATCTTGCGCACCAGGTAGGCCGTCGACCAGCCGATCATCAGCAAGCCCAGCAAAGCCTCGGCCTGGCCGATCACCCGCCAGCCGTCCGGCAGGCTATCGGGCCCCGCCCCCGTCGTCGTATAATAAGAAGCGGACAATACCATCGCCTGCTCCACCGATCGGGTGGCGCCGCCCAATTCGTAGAGCGTGCCGACCAGTGCGATCTCGATCGCGTGTAGGGCGAACAGCAGCACTGCCATGAACGCGACCAGGAAAATCGATTTTGGGCTGAGCCGTTGATGGAGCAGCGCCTCGTCGGTCAGGTTGAACATGTGCGACATGCCCATCAGCCCCCAGCCATGCGTCAAAGCGAGCACCGGCACCATCAGCGCCGCGACGAGCAGTTCCAGCCAGAGCGACAGCAGCGGTCTCCTTTCGCGCTGAACGCACACATGAGTTAATCTATCCGCCAACCGCGCACCGCTTGCGGCCGGGCGATGGCGCGGTCACAAGACGGCATCGTCTTCCCGAAAGATCTTTCATGCGCATCTTAGCCGCCGCTCCCGCCGCTGCCTTCCTGACCGCCGCGCTGACCATTGCTCCGGTGTTAGCTCGCCCCGACGCACCCTCCCCGATCCTGACCACGGCCGAAGCGCGCGATACCTTGTCCTATGCCCGGCCCGAGATCGCGCGGGTGACGCATGTCGATCTCAATCTCACCGCCGACTTCCGAACGAAGACGATGCGCGGGACCGCCGTGCTCGAAATTCTCGCCGCGCCCGGCGCGCACGAGATCGTGCTGGACGACAACAAGCTCATCATTGCCAAAATCACCGATGTCGCCGGCCGCCCGCTCAAATATTCCGTTGGCGCCTACGACGACTACAAGGGCGCACCCCTGACCGTCGAAATCGGTGCGGCGCGGCGGATTATCGTCACGTATCGCTCCAGCCCGGATGCCAGCGCGCTCGGCTGGCTCGCGCCCGCGCTCACCGCCGGCAAGAAGAAGCCATATCTCTATAGCCAGGGCCAATCGATCAACAATCGCAGCTGGATCCCGACCCAGGACAGCCCGGGCATCCGCCAGAGCTGGAGCGCCAAGATCACCGTACCGTCAGATCTGGTCGCGGTCATGAGTGCCGAGCGGCTGACGCCCAAAGGCGTGCCCGCAGCCAAAGGCTGGCACAGCTATCGCTTCCGCATGGACCATAATGTCCCGCCCTACTTGATCGCGCTTGCCGTGGGCGACCTCGCCTTCCGTCCGCTCGGGCCCCGTACCGGCGTATACACCGAGCCATCGATGCTCGATCGTGCCGCGCGCGAGCTGAGCGACACCGAGAAGATGGTCGACACTGCCGAGAAGTTGTACGGCCCGTACCGCTGGGGCCGCTACGATATTCTCGTTCTGCCGCCATCCTTCCCGTTTGGCGGGATGGAGAATCCTACCCTTACATTCGCCACCCCGACGATCATCACCGGTGACAAATCCAATGTCGACGTGATCGCGCACGAACTGGCGCACAGCTGGTCGGGCAATCTCGTCACCAATGCCACCTGGTCCGACATCTGGCTCAACGAGGGATTCACCACCTATTTCGAAAACCGCATCGACGAGGCGGTCTACGGTCAGGCGCGCAGCGCGACGCTGGCCGATCTGTCGTGGGACAATCTCCAGCGCGATCTCAAGGCGGCGAAGCCGGACGAGACGCGGCTCCACGGCGCACCCGAAGGCACCTATGGCGAGCTCGACTACAATAAGGGCGCGACCTTCCTGCGCACGATCGAGGTCGCGGTCGGACGCCCACGGTGGGACGCCTATCTCACCTCCTATTTTGCGCGCCACGCCTTCCAGCCGCAGACCACCGCCGCTTTCCTCGCCGATCTGCGTGCGAATTTGATCCGTGGCGACGCGGCGCTCGAGGCACGGCTCGATCTCGATAAATGGGCGTATCGCCCCGGCCTCCCCGGCAATGCGATCCACATCCGCTCAGCCACTTTGGCAAAGATCGACGAAACTCTGGAGCAGGTGAATGCGGGCGCATCGGCCGCCTCGCTCGACACCTTCCGTTGGTCGACTCAGGAATGGCTGCGCTTCCTCAACGGCCTGCCGCGCAAGCAGGCGCCGGCGCGCCTCGCCGAGCTCGACCGCGGTCTCGGCCTGTCCGCCTCGGCCAATCCCTACATCCGCTCGGCCTGGCTCGTGCTTGCGGCGCAGAACCGCTACGAGCCGGCGGTCGCTTCAATGGCAGAATTCCTGCCCCGCATCGGCCGCGGGCTGCTGATCTTCCCGGTCTATCGCGCACTCAAGGCCGAAGGCGACTGGGGCCTGCCGATCGCGCGGCGCATCTATGCCGGCGCGCGCGGCAACTACCACCCGACCGTGGCCGTGACGCTGGATAAGCTGCTAGCCGCGCCGGCTGCACGCTAGTCCGCAGCTTCGGACGAAGAGCGGTGCTTGCCAAGCACGTTTCTTGGCTGATGCTGGGAAGCGCCCAATCCGCTTTCAGCCGCCGGTGGCCTTCGCCATCAGCGCGTCGAAATTGGCCTTGGTGGTGTCAAGCACCAGGCCTTTGCTGCTCACGCCGAAGGAGTTGACCGGAACACGCACCTGGCCATTCGCGGTGGCGACCACCACGCCTTCTGCATCGACCGCTTTGACATACCCGATCTCGACGCCTTTGTTATCGAAGATGGTCGCGTTGGCGACGATCTCCTCCAACTTAGCAGGGTGGGATTTGCTCTTGCCGCCGCGGGTCGTCCGCGCATTGTCGCGTCCATTCTGCGCCGCCTCCGCACGCGCCTGCGCGTCGGCCGTGGCGCGGTCGTTCGCCTCCATGCTGAGCGGTGTGCCGATCAACTGGCCGCTCGGCGTGCCGGCTGGCGGCGCCACCGATCCGGGCTGCGCGGTCGCGGCGCCGGCAGCCAGCAGGGCGGCGGCCAGGCCAAACGGAATCTTGAGGATGTGCTGGGTCATGCTTGGCTATCCCTCCTTCTGCCATGCATCACGCATAGCCCGGGAACCCACCACAATATAGCTCGTGCTGGGGACGGCGCAGGGCGGGCTTACGAACAAACCTAAAATGTCCAATCCGCCTCTAGCCAGGCCTTGTTGGTGTTGGTCGCAAACCGGTCTGCCTCGTACCGGGCATAGCGGACCGACATTGTCGCCCGCCCCCGCTTGGCACTCGCCAGCAAATCCCATTCATCGCCATAATGCTGGCTCAACCGGTCGCTGTCGAAGCGATGGTAGGATGCGGTAAGCGTGATCGAGTCGGCCGGCCCGACCTTCTTCCAGCCATACCTCAGCGTGCCATACAGGTCGCGCACGCCATTCGGCGGTGTGGTGGTGAACTTGTCGGCCCAGCCTTGCCACGGAAACAAGGACGCCAGCGGCGTCTGCACGCTGGTCAAAGCGAGGCCTCTGTCGGCGCCCAGTACCTCATAACCCGCCTTGGCCGTCAGCGCGGCGATCGCGAGCGATCCCTCGACCAGCCGGTAATCCGCGGAATAATCATTGGGGTTGTGATGATAGTCGCTTTGCCGCGCCCAGCTTGCGATGTAGCCGAGCTTCACGCCCCTGCGCAGCGGCTGGCTGCCGGCGAAGCGGACGCCATAGGTCTGGCTCGACAGGCGAAAACCCTGCACCGCTGCTTCGTCCTGATCCACGAGATAGGCGAAACCGGTCAGCGTGCCGGCCTTGGTGCCGTAATTGAGCAGGGCGAAGACGTTGTCGCCACGCACCGCCTGCTGGCGGACGCCGGTGCCGCGGCGTCCGTTCACCGTCCGGTCGCTCCACGCATAGGCAAGGTCGGCGCTGAAGCCCTTGGCGGTGCCCCATTGGAGCCGCACTGCATCGAATGTCTGCTGGTTCTGGCGGAAGTTGGACGAGCCGACGAAGCGCTGGTCGGCCAGCTCGAGCAATTGCCGTCCCGCCGTCACCGCGAAACCCTGCTTGCCCGTATAGCGGATCTGGGCGCGGTTGAGTTCGGCGTTGCGCGGATCGATTACGTTCGGGAAGGCAGTCTTGCCGTTGGTGCCGTCATTATAATCGTCGACGATTGCAAGCGTCGCCTCGCCTTCCACCAGGGCCGACCACCCTGCCCTGGAGACCTGCAGGCCGGGCCGTACCCGCAGCGTCAGCGCGTCGGCGTTTCGGGCTATGCCGTCCTGATCGACATTCTCATAGCGAAGCCGCGCGTCCAATAGCGGCTTGACGGCGAAATTCTGGGCGGGGGCGGCGCCGGCCAGCAGCGCGCCCGCTATGAATGGCAGCGTTTTCATGATCATCCCTGAAAAAGGGCGCCCCCGTCCCACCGGATGCTGATGGGGGACGGGGGCGGGCCCCGGCGCAAGCACCGGGTCCTAGGGGAGCTTCAGGCGGCTTGCGCGGCGAGAGTGCCGGGCAGCGCATCCAGTTCGCCGGTCTCGCGCGCCTTGCGGCCATAGACCAGCTCGAACAGCGGCGTTGCCATCACCGTTGTGACGATCGCCATCATCACCAGCATCGCAAACAATGTCGGGCCGATAATGCCCTTCTGCAGGCCGATATTGATGATGATCAGCTCCATCAGCCCGCGCGAGTTCATCAGCGCGCCGATGCCGAGCGCGGTGCGATTATCCTCGCCCGATAGCCGGGCGGCGGCATAGCAGGCGCCGAACTTGGCGAGGATCGAGGCGGCGAGGATGCCGAGCGCGATCAGCATCAGCGACGGCGAATTGACCATGTCCATCCGCGTGTTGAGGCCGGAATAGGTGAAGAACATCGGCAGCAGCAGCACCACGGCGACCGGCTCGACCTTTTTCTTGAGCTCGGCCGTGAACAGGCCGCGGGGCATGAACACGCCCAGGATGAAGCCGCCGAAGATGGCGTGGATGCCGATAGCGTCCATGAAAAAGGCCGACAGGCAGAACAGCATCATCGTGATCGCGAGCACGGTCATGCTCATCTCGCCCTTGCGCTCCACCGCTTCACCCAGCGGGGCAAGCAATTTGCGGCCGAACAGGATCAGGAAACCCGCGTACAGGACCGCGCCGCCGATCGCGAGCACAGCCACGCCCGATCCCCCGCCGAAAGTCGCCAGCACGACCGCCAGCACGCACCAGGATGCGGCATCGTCGAACGCACCCGCGGTCAGCGACAAGGTGCCGAGCGAGCTATTGGCAAGACCGCGCTCGTTGATGATCCGCGCCAGCATCGGGAAGGCGGTCAGCGCGATGCACGCGCCCATGAATAACGTCGCGTTGGCGCGGCTGATTCCCGCCGTAAACAGGCCCGGCACAGTCAGCAGGAACGGCGTGATCAGGAAGGCGAGCAAAAACGGTGTCAGGATGCCGGCAAGCGACACGCCGAACGCGCTGCGCGCCTTGGCTCTGAAATGGTCGATCTGGAGCGTCGTCCCGACCAGGAACATGTACAGGCCCACGCCGAACTGCGCGCCGACATACAAGACGGTCTTGGTTTCCTTGGGAAACAAGGCGAGCTGGGCATCGGGCCAGATCAGCCCGAGCAGCGAAGGCCCGAGCACCACGCCTGCGATCATCTCGCCCACCACCTGCGGCTGTGCGAGCAGTTTCTGGCCGAGCCAACCGACCACGCGGCAGGCGAGGATGATGATCGCGAGCTGCAGAAAGAAGTGAATGCTGAAGTCGCTCGGCGTATAGCTTTTGGCGGCTTCGGGCACGGCGGGCCCATGAGCCGACAACATGCCCCCCACGGTGGTAATCAGGCTATCCCAAACCTGGCTCATCGAAATCCTCCCCGGATTTGCTTGTTTTGTCCGGCACATCTGCGTGTGCCGCCCGCAAAGGAGCCAAGCCGGGCCGGCGGCGCAATCCGAAACCCGACATGCGCAACGCGATTTTTAGCCGCCCGATCATTTCTGTTGCGAGGCCGCTACACCGTAGTAATGTGCCTACGTTACGGGACCTATATTTGTAGGCATGTAGGCGCATTAAGGGGGGTGCATGAAGGTCGTCAGCAGCCGCGATTTCAATCAAGACGTCAGCAATGCCAAGCGTGCGGCCCGAATCGAGCCGGTGTTCGTCACGGATCGGGGCCGTCCCACCCATGTGCTGATGAGCATCGAGAATTTCCGCCATCTCACCGGCCAGACCGAAAGCATCGTCGATCTGCTGGCCATGCCCGGGCCGGTCGAGATCGACCCCGATCAGGGTCGGTCCGAGGCGTGGGACCGGCGCGCGACGTTCGGCTGATGTACTTGCTCGATACCCCCGTCGTGCTGGAGCTGCGCAAGGCCAAGGCCGGGCGCACCGATGCCGGTCTCGCCACCTGGGCGGCGGGCGTCTCGCGCCAGAATCTGTTTCTGTCGGCGCTCTCGCTACTCGAACTTGAAAGCGGCGCGCTCCAAGTGGAGCGGCAGGACAAGGCCGCCGGAGCGGCACTGCACGAATGGATCGACGGGCCGGTCATGGCAGCGTTCGACGGACGCATCCTGGCGGTGGATGCGGCGGTCGTGCGGCGCCGCGCGCGCCTGCCTTATGCCGATGCGCGCGATGCGCTGCTGGCGGCGACCGCGATCGAGCATGGACTGACCCTCGTCACGCGCCGGACCGCGGCCTTCAAGGCCGGCCGCGTCAAGCTGTTCAACCCGTGGGGCTACACGCCGGAGGATGCCGACGATGCCGATTGGCGCCAAGCGGCGCGCAGCGGGCCGGTCTGGCTCAAGAATCTGTTCGTGAGGGCCTGAGGTGGACCGCAAGCGCTCGATCCTGATCGTCGGCGGCGGCACGGCCGGCTGGCTGACCGCCGCCTACCTCGCGAAGTTTCTCGATCTCGCCGACCAGCCGCATCTGGAGATTACCCTGCTGGAATCGCCTGAGATCGGCACGATCGGGGTCGGCGAAGGCGCTTTTCCGACGATGCGCACCACGCTTCAGTTCCTCGGCATCGATGAAACCCGCTTCATCCGCGGCACCGGCGCGACCTTCAAGCAGGGCATCCGCTTCAACGACTGGCTGCGCACGCCGACGGACGGGCGTCACAGCCATTATTTCCACCCGTTCGAAGCTCCCTTCTACACCGAAGAAACCAGCCTGGTGCCCTATTGGCTGCTGCAGGACGAGGCGACCCGTCCGCCGTTCGCAGAGGCCGTCACCATCCAGCATCGCGTGGCAGAGGCGCAGCGCGGCCCCAAGCGGCCGGACGAAGGCGAATTTACCGGCCCGCTCAATTACGCCTATCACTTCGATGCGGGCTTGCTGGGCGAGGTGCTCGCGCAACGCGCGCAGGAACTGGGCGTCCGTCACGTCAAGGACCGGCTGGTGGAAGTCATGCTGTGCGCCGACGGCATGATCGATCGCGTCATTACCCCGCACCATGGCGGTATCCAGGCCGACCTGTTTATCGATTGCTCGGGTTTCCGCGCCGAACTCATCGGGGGCGCGCTCGGCTCGTGCTTCAAGTCGGCCAAACAATATCTGTTCACCGACCGCGCGCTGGCCTGCAAACTGGCCTATCCGCAACCCAACGCGCCACTCGAAAGCTTTACGATCGCCACCGCGCACGAGGCGGGCTGGACGTGGGATATCGGCCTCGCCGGCGCGCGCGGTATCGGCACCGTCTATTCGAGCGCACACATGTCGGACGATGAAGCCGGCGACGTGCTGCGCGCCTATGTCGGACCCCGCATCGAGCAGGTCGCACCCCGCCTGATCCATTTCGAACCGGGCTATCGCGAGCAGCAATGGATCGGCAATTGCGTGGCGGTGGGGCTGTCGGCGGGCTTTCTCGAACCACTGGAATCGACCGGCGTGGTGCTGATCGAGGCCGCCGTCAGCATGATCGCCGAGCTATTCCCCCATAACGGCCCGATGGACGCGCCGGCCAAGCGCTTCAATGCGCTGATGACCGCGCGCTTCGACAATATCATCACCTTCCTCAAGCTGCATTATTGCCTGAGTGAGCGCGAGGAGCCGTTCTGGCGCGACAATGTCGACCCCGCGTCGATCCCCGACCGGCTGAAGGAATTGCTGGAGCAATGGCGCTTCCGCCCGCCCAATCGCTATGACTTCATCCTCGATCTCGAGAGCTTCGCCTTCTTCAACTATCAGTACATCCTCTATGGGATGAATTATAAGACCGACCTGGCCGCGGGCCGTGCCGACTTCCCCAACGTGCGCGCAGCGGAAAAACTATTCCGCAAGATCCGCAGCTTCGGCGATCGGGCGACGGCCGATCTGCCAACGCATCGCGCATTGATCGAACAGATCAATGCCCCGGTTGACCGGCTGGTGGCAGTCTAGTCTCGAGCCCCACGCCGCGTCTGCGCATCCTCAAGGCTATGGGATAGGGACCTCATCGATTACCAGCCCTGCCCCATCACCGGACACGGCGCTTCAATCGCGCAGCAGCATCACCGACACACGATGCTCGCAACTCTGCCGCGGCTGTGCGTCGGCTGGCGTGGCTGGATCTTCGACGGCACTGTGGAAGCAGGCGCGGTAACGTTGCGGCTCTTCGCCGCGCATGAGCTGGAACAGCTTGAACACCAGCACCTCGTCCGAGCGCATCTCGGGATAATAATACCAGCGCTGCCCAGCATTGTAGCGAAGGCCGACATGATGCGTGGCAACGCCGCCGGGGGCGATCCCTTCCAGCGCGGTCGGGATGATGTCGTCGGCATCGACGCTGGTCGGATCGCACAGGGCCAGCGGCATATGCCGAAGAGGGCTGCTCATGCCGGTGGTGCGCCAGAAATCGAGCGAGACAAAACCCTCGACATCGTCACGTTCAAACATGGCGCGCCAGCGCGCCGCGAGATCCGGGGATACAAAGGCCTGAACATTATGCTGATAGTCGTCGGCGGTCGTGCCGTGATCCTGATGCACCCCCGTGGCGTAATGCGGGTTATCGGTACCCTTGCCGCGACGGACGACCTTGGGCGGTTGCATGATGATGAGGCTGCGGCCCGGATATAGCCGCGTCCGGATCAGCGCCTCGACCTCGGGCAGATAAGTTTCGGCAACGGCGGCATCGTCGCCCCAATCGGTTACGGCGGTCGGTGCATCGAGCAGCACGAAACCGTGACGCTCCAAAAAGTCGTGCTCGCAAGCCGCCGCCTGGAGCGGCCGCGCGTCGGCGATGCACTGCGGCGGGTTGGCGGGTGGCTGCTGACCGCCGCTCTTCGTCAGCTGCGACAGGTTGATGCGCCCGCTCGCGACGAAACCCGGCGGAAACTGGCCATTGAGCGTCGTTTCGATCATAACCCTCTCCCTACGGAGAAGCTTAGCTCAAAAATTCACGCACGTAATCCGACGCCGGATTGGTCTTGATCACCGTGGGCGTGTCATATTGCTCGATCTTGCCCTCGCCCAGGATGGCCACCTTGTCCGCCAGCTCGAACGCTTCCTCATAATCGTGCGTCACGAAGATCGAGGTCAGGCCCACGCGATTGTGGATTTCCCGCAAGGCGTCGCGCAATTCGCGGCGGACCTTGGCATCCAGCGCGCCGAACGGCTCGTCGAGGAGCAGGATGCTGGGATCGCGTGCGAGCGCCCGGGCGAGCGCTACCCGCTGACGCTGGCCGCCGGACAGCTGGGCGGGATAGCGGCCACCATAGCCGGGTAGCTGCACCAGCTCGAGCAGCTCCTCGACCCGCGCCTTGATCGCCGCCTTTTCCGGCCGCTGGCCGCGCTTCATCACGTCCAGCCCAAAGGCGATGTTGTTCGCGACGGTCATGTGCCGGAACAGAGCGTAATTCTGAAAAACGAAGCCGATGCCGCGATCCTGCGGCGGGCGATCCGTGACGTCCTCGCCGCCGAACAATATCTGGCCGCTCTCGGCCGTCTCTAGCCCGGCGATGATGCGCAGCAGGGTCGTCTTGCCGGAGCCCGACGGGCCGAGCAAAGCGACGAAGGCGCCATCCTCGATGTCGAGCGACACCTCGCGCAGCGCGGGATAATTGCCGAAGCCTTTGACGATATTGCGAACGGTGATGGTCATCTAATGTCCCGAAGCGGCCAGTTGGTCGCGGTGGCGCCATTCGAGCAGGCTTTTCAGACCGAGCGTGACAAGCGCCAGCCCAGCCAACAACGAGGCAACCGCGAAGGCAGCGGCGAAATTATATTCGTTGTAGAGCACTTCGACCTGCAGCGGCATCGTATTGGTCTCGCCACGGATGTGGCCCGAAATGACCGAGACCGCGCCGAACTCACCCATGGCGCGGGCGTTGGTCAGCAGCACCCCATAGAGCAGTCCCCAGCGAATGTTGGGCAAGGTCACCCACAGGAATATCCGCCATCCCGGCGCGCCGAGCGTGAGCGCCGCTTCTTCCTCCTCGCGGCCCTGCGCCT
Organism: Sphingomonas crusticola; assembly: GCF_003391115.1. Classification (NCBI taxonomy): domain Bacteria; kingdom Pseudomonadati; phylum Pseudomonadota; class Alphaproteobacteria; order Sphingomonadales; family Sphingomonadaceae; genus Sphingomonas; species Sphingomonas crusticola. Next base: position 3,265,047 of record NZ_QTJP01000001.1, on the reverse strand, counting down.
GCATCAGCGGGATCAGCTCGCGCGCTACAAACGGCAAGGTCACGATCAGGGTGGCCAGAACGATGCCGGGTTTGGCAAAGGCGATATGTACGTCGTGGGCCAGCAGCCAGTCGCCGAACCAACCCTGCGCGCCAAACAGCAAAAGGTACATCAGGCCCGCGACGACCGGCGAGATCGAGAAAGGCACGTCGATCAGGCTGATCAGGAAATCCTTACCCCGGAAATCATGCTTGGTGATCGCCCAGGCGGCAGCGACGCCGCACACCATGTTGATCGGCACCGAGATAGCGGCGACGGTCAGCGTCAGCTTGATCGCGGCGAGCGCGTCGGGTTCGAGGATCGCCGCCTTGAACGCGGCCACGCCGTGGCGGAACGCTTCGCTGAACACCGATGCCAGCGGCAGCACCAGGATCAGCGACACATAGATCACGGCCCCCAGGATCAGCAGGATCTGGACGCCCCGGCTCTCGCCCGTCGCCTTGTTCGCGCTCATCCGCTGCGCCTGCGCAATTCCCGGCCCTGAAAGGCATTGATCGCGACCAGCAGGATCAGGCTGGACACCAGCAGCACGGTCGCGATCGCGGTCGCGCCGGCATAATCATATTCCTCGAGCTTGGTGACGATCAGCAGGGGAGCGATCTCGGACTTGAACGGCATGTTGCCCGCAATGAAGATCACCGAACCATATTCGCCGACGCCGCGCGCGAAGGCGAGCGCAAAGCCGGTGATCAGCGATGGCGCGATTTCCGGCAGGATCACGCGGCGGAAGATCGTCCAGCGTCCCGCACCGAGGGTGGCGGCAGCTTCCTCGATGCCCTTGCCGAGATCGGCCAGCACCGGCTCCACCGTGCGCACCACGAACGGCAGGCCGATGAATGTCAACGCGATTACCACCCCGGTCGGGTTGTAGGCGAGTGCCAGCCCGAACGCGGAGGCCGGCTTCCCGACCCAGCCGGTATTGGCATATACCGCGGTCAGCGCGATGCCGGCCACCGCCGTCGGCAACGCGAACGGCAGATCGACGATCGCCCCGAGCAACCGGCGCCCGGGAAAGCGGTAACGCACCAGCACCCATGCCACGAGCAGGCCGAAGCAGGCATTGAGCGCAGCCGCCACCAGCGCCGCGCCGAAGCTCAGTTCATAGGATGCGATCGCGCGACGCGAGAAAGCGGCGTCGACGAAATGGGCCGGGCCGAGCGTGATCGACTTGGCGAACAGCGCCACCAGCGGCAGCAGCAGTAGTATCGTCAGCCAGGTGATGGTGATGCCGAGCGTCAACGAAAGGCCGGGGAGAGGCGATTTCGCGCGCTTTCCCCGGCCGGTTCGCGGCAGTGGCAATGATGCTGTCGCCATTGATACCCTAGAAGTCGAACTGCAGCCTGGTCGCGTAGGCGTCACCCTTAGCGGTCGTGCCGAAGGTGGCAACCGGCGCCACCACCAACGGGGAGTTCGCCCCCTTGAAGCGAATATAATTGAAGATGAAGCGGGTATTGGGGTTGAGATACCAGTTGAGCCCACCGGTCCACGACGTCGCGAGGCGCGACAGCGGCGAGATTGCGTGATCGGTGAGGTCCATGCGGTCGTAACGCACGCCCAGCTCGAACGCGCCCCAATGGCCGCCCGCCGGATTGAAATCGTTGAACGGCTTGATGCGATCGACGACGCCGCCCTTGAACACGCGGCTTTCGCCGGTGAGGAAGAATGTGGCGAAACCGTAGAAACCATCGAAATTGCCGGAGGCGACACTACCGTAGCGATTGACGCTGAGGTGGCCATATTCGCCCTGCGCCGAGAAGGGACCGAACACGACCGCGCCTTCCGTGCCCCAATAGGTTGCGTCGCGCACGCCCTGCGTCCGGCCGGCGGCGGGACCGGTCGTAACCGGGCCGAGCACCACCGATTCGATCACGCCGCCGTCGACGCGCGTGCCCGGGCGATCGCTCAGCGTCACGCTGTTGCCGGCAATCTGGCTGACGTGAAAGGCGGATGCACCGACATGCACCACGCGGCCGGTATCAAGGATGGGCTCATAGGTGACGCGGCCGTTGACGCTATAGGCTTCGTCGGGCGTGGTCGCGTTGCGCTGTACGCCTTCGCCGGCGCCATACACACCGACAGTCGCGGTCAAATTGTTGGTGATGTAGGCGACGTTCGCACCGACCCGACGCTCGGCGCCGACCGCGCCGAAGGCGTTGGTGAACATGCCGCGCTCGAGGAAGGTGTTGAGGGCATCGGTGCTGTTGGCTTCGAGGCCATAGGGCGCCTTATGCTGGCCAACGGTCAGCACGATGTTCTTGAAGCCGGTATATTGGACGTAAGCGTCGAGCAGGTTGACGCTGTTCTTCACGAACTCGGCTTCGATCCGGTATTTCCACACTTTCCAGGCGGTGCCGTCGAAACCGAAGCGGCCACGGCGGATATCCGTGCCATTGTTATAGTCATAGCCGCCGGCGCGGCTGTGATAGCCGGCCCAATCGAGCTGGAACGTACCACGCGGATGGAAGCTGAAGCTGTCGGTCGGATCGCCGAAGGTCGGCGCGACGCCCGGCTGCACGCCTTTCGCCGCGCGCACCTCGACCTTCTGGACGCGGGTCGCGGTTTCGGCCGCGTCGGCTTCCAGCTGGCGGTTGCGGGCCTCAAGGGCGTTGATCTTGGCCTCGAGCTCGTTGAGGCGGTCGAGCACCGCATTGCCGGTCTTGACCGGTGCCGCCACCGGCGCGCCCGCGTTATCATCGGCCGGCACTGCCGTATCCAGTCCCGAACCTTGTGCCGCCGCATCGCGGCCGGTGGCATCGGAGGTCTGCGCATTGGTGTCGGTCAGCGGCGCATCGATCGCGGACTGGCTGGTGGGTTCGGTCGGGGTCTGCGCCAGCAATGGCGCGGCGAAGGCAAGCGTAGACGCGCTTCCCAGCAGGATCTTGCGTATCATGGTCTATCCCTTTGTCGTGCGAAAGGCGGCGGGCTCTCCCGGAGCCCGCCGTCGATTATTTCTTGGCGTCTTCGAACACCTGGTCGAACACGCCGCCATCGTTGAAGTGGGCCGCCTGGACACGCTTCCAACCGCCGAAATTCCGGTCGATATTGAGCAATGCCAGGCTCTTGAACTGGCCCTTGAACTGCGCCGCCACGGCCGGATCGCGCGGACGGTAATAATTCTTGCCGATGATCTGCTGTGCCTGCGGCGTGTAGAGGAATTTCAGATAGGCCTCGGCCACCGCGCGCGTGCCCTTACGGTCGACCACCTTGTCGACCACCGCGACCGGCGGCTCGGCGAGGATCGAGATCGACGGATAGACGATCTCGAACTTGCCCTTGCCGAGCTGGTTGGTGGCCAGATAAGCTTCATTCTCCCACGCGAGCAGGACGTCGCCCTGGCCGCGCTGGACGAAGGTGGTGGTGGCGCCACGCGCACCGCTGTCGAGCACCGGAACATTGCGGAACAGCTTGGTCATGTAATCGCGCGCGCCGGCGACCGAGCCGGTCTTGCGCTGCGCATAGCCCCACGCCGCGAGATAATTCCAGCGCGCACCGCCCGACGTCTTGGGATTGGGCGTGATGATCTTGACGCCGGGCTTGATCAGGTCACCCCAATCCTGAATACCCTTGGGGTTACCCTTGCGCACCAGGAACACGATGGTCGAATAATAAGGCGTCGAATTCTGCGGCAGGCGCGTCTGCCAATTGGCCGGCAGCGCCTTGGCGCGGTCGGCGATCGCGTCGATGTCTGCGGCCAGCGCCAGCGTCACGACGTCGGCCTGGAGCCCGTCGATCACCGCGCGTGCCTGCGCGCCCGAGCCGCCGTGGCTCTGTTTGACGGTGACGACCTGTCCGGTCTTCGCCTTCCACTGCGCGCTAAAGGCGGCGTCGACGTCGCGATAGAGTTCGCGCGTCGGATCGTAGCTGACATTGAGCAATTCCACCGGCGCCGCGGCGCTAGCGGCGATCGGCGCCAGTCCGCTCGCAAGAATAGCGGCCGCGACGATCAATCTCCGACGATCCATAAAACCTCCCTCTGTTCGAGAGAAAGCTATGATACTAATCCCTACCCGGCAATTGGGGAATTGATCGTTCCCGCGTAGCTTTTCTTGTTGCCCCGATAGCCGTCAGGCTGGGGACAACGCTTCTGCGGCCAATTCGACGCGCGCCGCATCGGCCAGCGACGTATTTTCCAGGATCGCCACCGCGCTGTCGCGCACCTGCGCCAGCACGCGCCGGATCGCGCAGGTCGCCTCGTCGTGGCAATCGCCGCAGCGCGCGTAGAAATTCTCGCTCGCACATGGCACCAGCGCGATCGGTCCGTCGATCGCGCGGATCACTTCGACGAAGCTGATCTCGGACGGCGCGCGGGCAAGGACATAGCCGCCCCCCGGCCCGCGCCGGCTGGTCACGAGCCCGGCTTTCTTGAGATCGACCATGATGAACTCGAGATATTTGCGCGGAATCTGCTGGGTCTCGGCCATCTCGCCGACCTGAATCGTCCGTGCCGCGCCATGCTCGACCAGGTGGAGTAGAGCGCGCAGCGCGTAGCGGGCCTTTTGTGACAGCATGGAAGGGGAGATAGCGAGCGCGCGGCGCAAACGCTACTGCGGCGGATAAGGCAAATCATTTGGTTTTTTCCGTGAGCCATGCTTGAAGATGCAGGGGAGCGCGCGCGGCCACGAGCCGGCCGCCACAGGGGAGAGATGACAGATGACGAGCTTCGCGCGTGCGGCAGCATTCATGCTCGGCGTGTCGGCCACGACCTTGGGCCTGTGTGCGGCGCCTGGGACGGTCGGCCCATTCAATACGGAAATCGCAGCCGGCGGCGACGCGCTGGTCTCTCCTCTCGGCGCGCCGGGAACGACCTTGCCGGCACCGCAAGCCTTCACATTGCAGGCCTGGGTCGAGCCGACCGTCATCCCCGCACGCCTGGCGCTGGTCGCCGGCGTCGGAACGCCGGGCGCGGGCCTGTTTCTCGCGTTGGACCATGGCGTCCCGGCCCTGGTGACGCCCGCCGGAATCATCCGCGGCAATAGCGCCATGCCCCGCGGCCGCTGGACCTTCCTCGCTGCCGTCGCGGACAAGGGCACGGCGCGGCTGCTGCTCAACGGCAACATCGTTGCCAGCGGCCCGGCCAATATTGCGCAACTCCCGGCGGAAGCCCGGCTGGGTGGCGACGGCGCCTTCGGCGGCCGCGTCGCGGGTTTCAGCTATACGCCGGCCGCCTTGTCCGTGTCTGACCTGCGGTCGCTGGCGGCGAACGCGCCCGATCCGGCGCTGACCGTCTTCACCCTGTCGAGCCCGACCTGGCCGGTGCAGGTCAGGCAGATGGCGGGGCAGGTAACGCCGCAACCCGCCTGGACCCTGCCCAAGAGCGGCGCGCCCTATCAGAAGCCCGTCGCCAAGCCTGAACCCAAGGGCCCCGCCCTCGCCCAGCGCGCGCCAAACCTGTGGAGTGTCGCCGGCTGGCGCATGGCCGAAGGCTCGACGATGGCGAGCGCCGACGGTGCCGCTCTCTCGCGCGCCGGCTACGGCAGCGGCAAATGGTATGCGGCGACCGTGCCCGGCACCGCGCTGACCACGCTGGTCGATCGTGGCGTCTATGCCGACCCCGCATACGGACTCAACAACCTCGCGATTCCGGAAAGCCTCGCCCACCAGGATTATTGGTACCGCACCGAAATCGATGTGCCCCCCGCGCTGGCCGGCAAGCGCCTCGCCTTGACCTTCAACGGCGCCAATTACACCGCCGAAATCTGGGTCAACGGCGTGCGCGTCGGCGACATGAAGGGCGCCTTCATCCGCGGCCGCTTCGACGTCACCGGCAATCTCCTCCCTGGCCAGCGCAACGCCATTGCGGTGCGCGTCTCGCCGCCGCCGCATGCCGGCATGACGCACGAGGAATCGCTCACCTCGGGTGTCGGCGAAAATGGCGGGATGATGATGCTCGACGGGCCGACCTTCGAGGCGACCGAAGGCTGGGACTGGATCCCGACCGTGCGCGATCGCAACACCGGCCTGTGGCAAGGCGTCGACCTGACCGCGACCGGCGACGTCCAGATCGGCGACGCGCAGGTCATCACAGCCCTGCCCAGCAGCGACAACAAGATCGCCAACATCACGATCGAGGTTCCGCTCAAGAATCTCGGCGACCGCCCGGTCACCACCGAGCTGCGCGCCGCGTTCGACGATGTCAGCGTGGCCAAGACCGTAACGCTTGCTCCGGGCGAGACCGTGATCACCTTCACCCCCAATGATTTCCCGCAGCTCGCCGTGCGCGATCCGAAATTATGGTGGCCCAATAATTACGGCGCGCCAGACCTGCACATGCTTCACCTCGCCGCCGGCGCTTCCGACGCCAAGGACGTGCGGTTCGGCATGCGCGAGGTGACCTACGAATTGTCGCTGATGGACCGGGACGGCGCGTTGCGGCGCGTGTTGGTCGATCCGACCCAGGCACGATCGCTGCACCAGCAGATCGTCGACACGCGCCATCAGGCGATCCGCCAGGTACCGCGCGGCTGGGCCTATAGCTTCGCCGCGGGCGCGGAAACCTCCCCGGCGGTGACGCCGATCGCCGGCGACGAGGGACTCTCGCCCTTCCTGGTGCTGCGCGTCAACGGTGTGCGCATCGCCGCGCGCGGAGGCAGCGTCGGCATGGACGATTTCATGAAGCGCGTCGATCGCGAGCGCCAGGAGCCATATTTCAAGCTCCACCGCGACGCTCACATGAACATCGTCCGCAACTGGATGGGCCAGGATACCGGAGAGAATTTCTACGCGCTCGCCGATGAATATGGCCTCATGGTGTTCAACGATTTCTGGGAGTCGACCCAGGATTACAATATCGAGGCGCAGGACGTGCCTCTGTTCCTCGCCAATGCGAAGGACGTGATCCGCCGCTACCGCAACCACCCCTCGATCGTCGTGTGGGTGCCGCGCAACGAAGGCGTGCCGCAGCCGATCCTCAACGAGGGGCTCGGGCGATTGATCGAGCGGGAGGACGGCACCCGCCTCTACATGGCGTCGTCCAACCGCATCTCGCTCCAGAATAGCGGCCCCTATAATTGGCGCCGGCCGGAGGAATATTTCACCGAACATGCCAAGGGCTTTTCGGTCGAGCTCGGCACGCCCAGCTTCCCGACATTGGAAAGCTGGAAACGCGCCATCCCCGCGCCCGACCTATGGCCGATCAGCGACGTCTGGGCCTATCATGACTGGCACCAGACCGGGAATGGCGCCGTAGCGGGCTACATGAAGGCGATGGACGCCCAGTTCGGCGCCGCCACCAGCCTCGAGGATTTCGAGCGCAAGGCGCAGATGCTGCAATATGTCAGCTATCGCGCGATCCTCGAAGGCTTCAACGCCGGCCTGTGGACCACCAACAGCGCGCGCATGTTCTGGATGACGCAACCCGCCTGGCCGTCTTCGGCCTGGCAAATCTTCTCGTCCGACTATGACACGCACGCCGCCTTCTACGGCACCAAGAAGGCGTCGGAGCCGGTCCACGTCCAGATGAACCTGCCCGACTACAAGGTAATGGTGATCAACAACGGCCGCAGCCCGCTCGCCGGGGCAACCGTCCACGCGCGGGTGACCACGCTCGACAACAAGCTCGTCGGCGAAAAGTCGGTGCCCATCTCGGCCGGCGCGGGGCTGACCGCCGACGCTTTCACGCTCGATCTCGCCCCCGCGCTCGCCAATGGCGTCGTGCTGGTCGCGCTCGACGTCACCGCCGCGTCCGGCGAGGTCTTGTCGCGCAATTTCTACTGGCAGGGCCGCGACGACGCCTCGTACCGCGCGCTCGGCACGATGCCGCAGGTCAAGCTCGCGGCAACCGCCGCCAGCCGCGCCGACGGCGCGGATCGCGTGACGACCGTCGACCTGACCAACCCGTCGGCCACCGCCGCGATCGAAACCAAGCTGACCATGTTCGGCGCGAACGGCGCGCAGATCCTCCCAGCCTTGTTCACCGACAATTACGTTTCGCTGCTACCCGGCGAGGTGCGCCGCATCGACGTGCGCTATCCGGCGAGCGCGGCGAGTGGCGCGGTCACGGTGCGACTGCGCGGCTGGAACGTCGTGCCCACCGCCGTCAAGGCACGATAGGAGGCGGCGTCCCACCCGCAGGCCGAACAATCGCGGGTGGCTAGTCCGCCTTGTTGGGTGTAGCCCGATCGGGCGCCTCACAGGCAGGGAAGCGGTATGCTTGTTCCTCGTCTTGGTCTCCCGTTGCTGCTGGCCATCCTCGTCAGCACCGGCGACGCGCAGGCGCCCAGAATCGGCAAACCGCGCCCCGCGCCGTCGGCGGTGTCGAACCTGCCGCCGCTTCCCCCGGCGGTCCTGGATGACACGCTCGCGATCGGCGGAGACGATCTCAAGGCACGCCGGATCGAAACCCGCCTCAGCGTCGAAGTGCGTGTCAACGACCGCGGCCCCTACCAGTTCATCGTCGACAGCGGGGCCGATACTTCCGTGATCGGGCTGCGCATTGCCCGCGACCTCGAATTGCCGCTAGGCACGCCGGCGATCCTCAACGGCATGACGGACCGCAACATCGTCGACCGGGTCAAGGTCGACAGCCTGACCCTGGGCCCGAGCACGATCCGCGACCTCCAGCTTCCGGCTTTGCGCGAAGACGATCTCGGCGGCCAGGGCATGATCGGCATCGACGCGCTCGTCCGGCGACGGCTGATGATGGATTTCGAAAAGCGCCTGATCAAGGTCGAGGACGCGACCACGCCGGTCATATCTTTCCCCGGCGAGATCGTGGTCGTCGCGCGCCGCAAACGCGGCCAGCTGATCCTCACCCACATCCGCGCCCGCGGCATCGCGCTGGATGCCGTGATCGACACCGGCTCCCAGGTCACGATCGGCAATCTCAAGCTGCGCGACAGGCTCGTCCGCCGCCGCCAGGCGTTCCAGACGGTCGAGGCGATCGGCGTGACCGGCAAGGCGATCGACCTGCAGATGGCGGTGATTCCGGAGCTTCAAATAGGCGCGATCGTCATCCGCAACCTGCCGGTGGCGTTTGCGGACCTGCCGCCCTTTCAAATGTTCGGCATTGCCGACGAGCCGGCGCTTCTGCTCGGCACCGACGTCCTCAACACGTTTCGCAAGGTGTCGCTCGACTTCGAGGCGCGCAAGGTGCGGTTCCAGCTCAGGCGCTGCGCACCTCAGGGTATCGTCGTGCAGAGCTGGTCCATGTCCATGGGCACGCGGCTGTCGTCGCTCGGCGATCAGGCCTGCAGCCGATAGGCCGTGCAGCTAGGCCCTGCTTATAGTGGCGCCGCCTGCGCGCTCAGCACGGCCGGGTCGGCCGACAACCGAAACAGATAATCGTGACGGGCGGGCGATCCGAGGTGCAGGCGCTGAAGCTGGTTGCGCTGGGCACGCGTCAGCTTGAAGCGCACATAACCCCGGCTGCGCAGGCAATCGTCGACCGTGCCCTGCATGAGCGTGCCGACTGCCCGCATCCGCTCCTGCGGCCGCGCGCCTTCGACGATATGCGCGGAGCGTGAGACAATGCCCATGACGGAGTTTATAGCCGATTGCCGTACCGTCGGATTGGGATCCGACATCAGGCTCGCCGTGCTCGGCAGCGCAGCTTCGTTAGCCTCCAGTTGCCCGCTCGCATCCTTGAACACCGACGCCGCCTCGGTGTGCGACACGTCGAGATAATAGCCTGACCGCCCGCACTCGACCGCATCACGCCGATAATCCGCCATCGACACGCCGGGCTTGCCCCAGCTGAACGGCTCCGATCGCGCCGCCAGCGAGGGGCTGGCAACCGCCATCGTCAGCGACAGCAATGTCCGCATTCTCGGTCGCATGTTCGGCTCCTTCCGTGGCCGAGATTGCGCCTTCCTGTCGCGCTTCGCAACGCGGCCCGATTAGCGCTGCTTCTTGGCAGTGGTCGCGGTGAAATCGGGGTCCTTGCCCGCCACCCAATCGACGAATTTGCGCACGTTGGGATTGGCCAGCAGAGCCTCCACATCGGTGCCATAGCGCTGCAGCTCGGAATTGGTGAAATTGGCGATCAGCGTCTGCTGGCAGATCGGATGCATCGGCACGACATCGCGCCCACCGCGGCTTTTGGGCACGGGATGATGCCACACGATGGTCTTGCCGGTCGGGCGGCCGCACAACCAGCACGAAACGGTCGCCGCCGGGGCCTCCTCATCGCGTTCCGCGTCGCCATAGGAGCCGTGTTTCGAATGTTTGCGGGCCATCGTCAGCGAACCGTATCGGGCGCAAGGCACGGAACGTCTTCGGCCGTCCAGTCGATCTCGTAGGTCGCCGGAACGCTCCTGCCCCCGTTGTCGGGCGGGGTTCGCCCGCGCGGATCGTAGGAAATCCATGCCATGCTATTGTCGAACTTGGCGATCCGGTCATTGTCCTTGCGCGCGGTGGCCGCATCGATTTCCTGAAGCTCCGTACGGGATCCGCGGATCATGCGGATGGATCCATCGCGGAGCTCGAATGCGCGGTAATAGTTCCGGCCGAACATCCGCGCATTGTAGCTGGGTTTGAACGACCATTGCACGGGCTTCGTACCCGCCGGCAGGCGGACCGTGGTCACATGGCAGCCGTAAGATGGCTCATTATAATAAGGGATATTCTGGGGCTGGTCGTCCGGGCGCGCCCGTCGATCGGGCGGGTTAAAGCCGCCTCCGGGTAGCGCGACGGATTTTCCGCCATCGCCGTCGTCCTCCCAGTCGATCACCCAGGTGCCGCTGATCGTGAGTATGCTCGCCTCCGCTTTCTGATCGTAATGCCATTGGACATTGTCGATCGTCCGCCACGTGTCGCCGATCAGCTGCTGGCGCATGCCGCTGGACAATTGATCCGGGGTCAGCCCCGAAAGCTGGACCTGCTGTTGCAGCCCTTTGATGCGGCGCAGGATGGTCGTGTACTTAACCTTTGCCGGCTGATCGAATCCGGCCCGCGCATCCATCTCGACCAGATTGATGTCGTCGGGCGTTTTCGCCGGTTTCCATTGCAGATGCTCCAGCGAACTCCCCTGTTCGGTGAGCGGCAAAATCCAGCGGTACGGCATGACAGGTGTCGGCCCCGGCGGTACGACCGGTGGAAGCGTACCATCCAACCAATATGGCTTGCCGTCGATCCGCGCGCGCACAGCCACATGATCGAACGCTCCGGGATTGGGAAGATGCTCGTCGAGCCCGTCATCCGCACCGCTATTATTGGCCAGCACGGCCTCGGCCTCGATCCCCAATTCGCGCAGCAGCGCCAGCAGCAGCACCGTCTTGCCTTTGCAATCGCCATAGCGACGCTGCCAGGTTTCGTCGGCTGTCGCGGGTTTCAGATTTCCGCCGTTCAGCCCGACGTAGATGTAACGGACATCCTGCTGCACGAGCTTGAGCGCGGCGCCTGCTCGTTCCAAGGGAGTCGCATTGGCCGCCGCGATGCGCCGGGCCTCCAGCTTGAGCGGTGAATCGCCCGCGAGCAGGGCGGCCTTGGTGAACAGCGGCGCGAAATGTCGCGATACGGCGGCCCAGTCGGAAAAGTCGCTATATTCGATAAGCCGCGGCAGTTGGAAACGTGGCGGGGCATCCTTGGGCGGCGTCTGGGAGGGGGGATTATCCACCCGATATTCGACTGCGTGATCGCTCTGCTTGGCGACGGCCGTAATTTCCGGCGTCATCTTGATATCGGGCTTCTGGCCTTTGTCCCAACTCAGCGCCAGATCGTAACGGCCGGGTGAGGGCGTGGCTGCTATCACCAGCACACCCGCGCTCTTGTCGCCCATGTTGGCGTCGTTCGATCGCGTCGTCAGCGCCAGTTCGATCTCGTCGCCGACCCTCAGGTCCGCAACCCGCAGCACGGCCGTCAGCGTGCCGTCGAGCCGTGCCGCCTCCAATTGATCCTCACGGCGTAATATTTCGAACGATGCCTTCTGCATGACATCGATGACTTCGTTGCCGCGATAGATTTTGAGCGAGTGGACGATGGGTGCCCCCGACGCCGGGTCCCACGCGATCGACAGATTGCCGATTTGAAGGGCGTTCGGATGAAGAAGCTTGATGCGGTAGCCGACATATTGGGCCTGCCCCTGCGCGTCGAGATGAACGTGAACGTCCTGCCGCCGGACGAACACCAGGCCGCTGGCGTCGGGTGGCACCGCCAACAAGTCCGATGGCGTCACCCAGGCTGGTATCGGCCCACGTTGCACCTGATTATTCTGGGCATAAGCGGGCACGCTGGCCAATGCGCACGCAACCAGCATCCCAGACCCAAAACGCATCGCCACCCCCATAAAGCCCCGGCCGATAAAGCGCGAAGCTGCGAACGATGCAAGAACACACGGAAGACCGGCGAATTGCTGCCACAGGCGCTCGGTCGTCGCATGCGGCACGTCAAGACCGGCACGTCCGGTGCCGTGACGGGTCGCCCGCTGTCCGATCCCACCCTTTTTGTTCGTTCCCATTGTGGCGTTGCAGGCCGCGACGATGCTACCAATGTCTCAGAGCCTGGCGTCACGCTGCACAAGATGGCGCCTCCGGGAGGGAATTAGATGCGGACGATCTACGTAGCCGTCGCATTCGCCACCGTGCTGGCCGGCGCCGGGGCGGCGCAGATCGCGATTGACCCCAAGAACCAGTGGACGGTCGACTGGAATAATCGCCTCGGGACCGACTTCGCCTTTCTCGCACGCTATCGCGCCGACAATGCCCGGCTCGTGCCGATCCCGGGGCGCCCCCGCATCGTCTTCATGGGCGATTCCATCACCGAAGGCTGGGTCAATCTGTCGGGCAATTTCTTCACGCTCGGCCGGATCGGGCGCGGTATCGGCGGACAGACCACGCCGCAAATGCTGGCGCGCTTTCGCGCGGACGTGATCGATCTCAAGCCCGCGGTGGTTCACATCATGGCTGGCACCAACGACATTGCGGGCAATACCGGTCCGATGACGCCCCAGGAAACGCAGGGCAATATCCGCTCGATGGTTGAGCTCGCCCATGCCCACGGCATCCGCGTCATCCTCGCCTCGATCCCGCCGGCAGACATATTTCCGTGGAAGCCCGGCCTCGACACCGGCACGCGGATCGCCGCCATGAACACATGGCTGCGCGCTTATGCGGCCCGCTCGGGCTGCGTCTATGCCGACTATTGGAACGCGCTCCGCAATGACGGTCTCGGCATGCGCGACGGCCTCTCGTCCGATCATGTTCACCCGACCAAGGCCGGCTACGCGATCATGGCGCCGGTCGGCGAACGCGCGATCAAGCAGGCGCTGGCCATGCCGGCGCCGCGCAAGACCGCGGTGGATTAGGATCCCCCGCCGCAAAGCTTTGATCCAGCATCGACCGGCTGGTTTTCGTTAGAAACCCTCGTCCGGCGGCACATCCACCTCGGCACCGCTCGCCCGCAATTTCGCGAGAATGCCGTCGGCACGCAGCAGGCTCGAAATGTCGATGATCGCGAAAGTGCGATCGTGTCGTTCCAACGCCCTGACCAAGCTGGCATTCCACGCGGCGATGGCCGCTTCGCGGCGGCGTGCGTCGGCCGGGACGTCGGCCGCGCAATTGGCCGGCGGGATATAGACCCTGCGCAACTGGACGAGGTCGCCCTTGGCCCAGGCCCTGGCCTGATCGAGCGCGCGGACGCGTTCATTCTCTAGATTGGCGAGCAGCCGATCGAAACAGCGGTGCTGCGCGTCGGAGGGGAGTGCGGGCAGTTCGTCGATCGTCGTGAGCAGCGAGGTCTGCGCCACAACCTGGACCGGCAGCCCGCGCTTGCGCGCCTCCGCCGCCAGCGCGCCGGCGGGCAACAGGTTGGTGAGGTGCGAGCGCTGGCGCCAGTCCCAGTTGAGCAGCATCGCCGCGGCGGCAGGCCGTAGATCGGCATATCTGGCGGGAGATTGCCCGACGACTTCGGCCGCCGCGCGCAGCCGTGCCGCGTCGACCGCGTCGAGCTCGGCAAAAAGCGACTGCCCCTTGGGCTGGTGCAGCCTGCGCGCGGCGTCGGGCGTCCACTGGCGCATGAAGACAAAACCCGGCTCCGGATCGCCGTTGACGAGCAGGCGCCGCGCGCGATGCAGCGCAGCACGGACGCGCCAGTCGGTCCACGCGAAAGCGGGTGGCAAGGGTGCGACCGTCCCGAGGATGATGATCGTGGCGTCGCCCTTGCGCACCCGCCACAAGGCAGGGCCCGCCTTCGACGCGGTGATCGTGATCGTCTCGCCCCAGTCAGGCTCCTGCGTGTCCGTTCGCGGTCCGGCGGACGAGGACGCAGGCTCTGGCTCGCCATCGCTTCCTCCCAATATACCCTGTGCCACGGCCGGCTGCGCCGTTGCCGGCGGCGCGGCACGGGCGAGCAGCTTGCCGTCATAGACCATGCCGACCGCAGCCGAGATTTTGGCACCGATCGCGTCGATCACGATTGCGGCGCGCGCCGTCGGACGCGACCTATAGAGCTGCTGGAGGAAGAGCAGGTCGAAGCTGGTGAGGCCGGAAGGGCTCGCCCAATCGCCGGCGAACAGGCGAAGGATGGAATCGAATGGTGGGATGGCGTCGGTCGTATTGCCCAGCAGGCGCATCACGGCATAGTCGGCCAGTTGCTCGGGCGATTTCGCGTCCGCCGTCTGCCGGTCGATCACGATCAGAGCCTGGGTCAGGTCCTGCCACTTTTTGGGAGCGATCAGCGTGGCGGCGTCGACGCGTTGCGCCGAGACCGTCGCGCCAAGCAACCCATTCTCAGTCACCTCTCCTGTCCGAACCGGCTCGAGCGCATGGCGTGACAGCGGGATGGCGCTGTGGGTCCAGACGATAATCGGCGCGGGGATCGAGCGCAGGGCGGTTTCGTCCGCGCTCGGCAGCGCAATCAACGGTGCGGATCTTGTGCTCAGAAGATGCCGGACATGGTCATGCGCGCTCGGCGCCACCACGATGCGCAGATTGGGTTCACAATTGGCGGCGGACGCTGCGAGCCCAAGCGAGCGGGCACGGAGCAAAAGGCGCGTCGCGATCCGGCGGTCCCGCTCGGGTGCGCTACCGGACACGGCTACGCATACCGGCCCATGAAAGCGCGCCAGCTGGCCTGCCACCGGACGTGCGATCATCCGCACCGCCTCTGCGGCAATGTCGGCGGGACGGTCCCCCGCCGGTGCGGCAGGCGCGAGGGCGATGCCGATAACAAACGGTACCGCGCGCAGGAGTGAGAACTTCATATGGCAGCCCCCCGGCGATTATTTGCC
Organism: Sphingomonas crusticola; assembly: GCF_003391115.1. Classification (NCBI taxonomy): domain Bacteria; kingdom Pseudomonadati; phylum Pseudomonadota; class Alphaproteobacteria; order Sphingomonadales; family Sphingomonadaceae; genus Sphingomonas; species Sphingomonas crusticola. Next base: position 3,249,848 of record NZ_QTJP01000001.1, on the reverse strand, counting down.
TTTGCTGTCGGGCGCGTCGAGAAATGCGCTCACCAGCTTGATCGTCGCCGCAGGCTGCTCTTCCATCAGCCAGTGTCCCGAATTGGGCACAACGGCCCCGGTGACGTCGGTCGCGGCGAAGCGCATGACCGCTGCCATGGTCGTACCGAATGATCTATCCCCGCCCACCGCCAGCACCGGCATGGTGAGTTTGCCGGCAGCGAGAAAGGCGCGATTGTCGATCGCGTCCTGATCGAACGCGGCGAACTGCGCAAAACCCGCATGCATCGCGCCGGGCAAGGCATACAGCCGGGCATAATGCTCGCGCGAGCCCTCGCTAAAGCTGGCTGGCGTGGCGGAGAATTCATTCCAGAAGCGATCGAGATAGATGCGCTCGCGACCGGCGACCAGCCGCTCCATATCCGGCCCGCCGAAGCGGAAGTGCCACAGCTGCGGGTTCTTCAGAATCTCGTCCCACGGGCCGACACCGGGGAGCGGCGCGTCCATCAGGACGAAGCGGCGAACACGCCCGGGATTCTCGGCGGCAAGCGCATAACCCACCATGTTGCCGATATCGTGCGTGACGAGATCGAACCGGCCGATCTTCAGCGCGTCCAGCACCCCGGCTATGTCGAGCCCCTGCGTCTTTTTGTCATAGCCTCCGGCAGGGCGGGCCGAGAGGCCCATACCCCGCAGATCAGGCACGATGACCGTATGCGTACGCACAAGCGCAGCCGCGAGCGGCGCCCACATGTCCCCCGTCTCGCCATAGCCATGGAGCAGGACGACGGCGGGGCCGGTGCCGCCGACGCGGACATGAAGGACAGTATCGTTGGTAGCGATATCCCGCACCATAAAGGCGGCAGGGAAAGCCTCGACGTCGGCGAGCGCGGGCGACGCGAGCAAAAGGCCCACAGCGAACAGGATCGTACGAAGCATGGTGTCCCCCGATGCGCGATAGTGATCGTCACTTCTCGACAGCAGCCTGCCGCCAAGGCATCGTTCGTACTAGCCGGCGAAGTCCGAAACTGGATTTCGGAAAGGACGAACGATGATGAAACTGGATGGCTTGGCCGCATTCGTCGCCGCTGCCGAGGCGGGGTCGATTAGCGAGGCGGCGCGGCGGCTGGGTCTTGCCAAGTCGGTGGTCAGTGAGCGGCTGGCGGAACTGGAACGCTCGGTTGGCACACGCCTGCTCCAGCGCACCACGCGCAAATTGTCGATAACCGAGGACGGCCGGCTGTTGCTGCCGCGCGCGCACCGCATCCTGTTTGAAGCCCGCGAGGCAGCCGCGGAGATTACCGAGCGCGGCGGCACCTTATCGGGCAGCCTGCGCATTTCGGTGCCGGTGAGCTTTGGCGTGCTACACCTCGGGCCGGCATTATACGATTTCCTGGCAAAACATCCGGCGATCGATCTGACGTTGGAGCTGGACGACCGGTTCGTCGATGCCGCGGCCGACGGCTATGATGCGGTAATCCGCCATGGGCCGATCGGGGACAGTCGCTTGGTCGCGCGGCGGCTGGCAACGACGCGTCGCATGCTGGTGGCGTCGCCGGACTATCTGGCGCGTGCCGGCACGCCGCGGTCGATCGAGGCGCTCGAAGGACATCGCGGGATAATCTACACCAATCGCGAGGCGGATTGGCGCTTCGACGGGCCGAGCGGGTGGACGGTGGTGCGCCCGCGCGCGGCGTTGCGGGTCAACAACGGTATCGTAATGCGCGATGCGGCGCTGGCCGGTGCCGGTATCACCTTGCTGCCGACCTTCTTCATTCATCAGGAACTGGCGGCAGGTGCGTTGCAGCGCATCGACGTCGGGTACGAGGCCGAGGGTGGCGAATTGTTCATCGCGCATCCGCGCGCGCGCACGGCATCGTCGAAGATCACGGCACTGACGGAAGCGCTGCGCGCCGCCTTCGGTGACCCTCCTTATTGGGATAGGTAAACGAACGACCGTGGTCCGGTGCGCAACGCATGGTCGATGACGCCAGGCCGCACCGCACTCGATTAGCGTTATCCGCGCAGCCGGCTATCGTCAGCGCGATACGCCTCGCCTTGCGCGTAGGGGTGATTATCGAACAGGACAGGCTCTGATGCTTCTTGCCGCACTCGCCCTCGCCGCAGCGCAGCCGGACGTCGTGGTCCGCACCACAACCGGCGCCGTCGCGGGCGAGGCACTGCCGGACGGGCGGCGCATGTTCCGCGGCGTGCCGTTCGCAACACCCCCGCTCGGGAATTTACGCTGGGCGCCCCCCCGCCCACCTGGTCCATGGCAAGGTGTGCGCGATGCGGTGCGCTCGGCGCCGGCCTGCCCGCAGGTTGATTATGGCTGGAATCATGGCGCCGCCGCCAACCAGTCGGAAGATTGCCTCTATCTCGAAGTGGCGACACCTGCGCTCAGCCCCGCGCGCAAGCTGCCGGTGATGGTGTGGATCCATGGCGGCGGCAATCGCGGCGGCAGCGGTGCGGGCACGATCTGGTCCGATCTCAGCAAGCACATCGTGCTGGTCAGCATCCAATATCGGCTGGGCGCACTCGGCTTCCTGTCGCATCCCGCGCTCACGGCGCAATCGCCGTATCACGCGTCAGGCAATTACGCGCTGATGGACCAGCAGGCGGCGTTGCGCTGGGTGCAGGAGAATATCGCGGGCTTCGGCGGTGATCCGGGCAATGTCACCATCTTCGGCGAGTCCGCCGGCGCGCAGGACGTTGGCCTGCAGATGCTCGCGCCGCAGGCGCGCGGCCTGTTCCACAAGGCGATCGAGGAGAGCGGCACCGCCGGCTTCGGCATCCCGCCGCGCACTCTCCGCCAGAACGAACAATTGGGCGAGATGCTGGTCACGGCTGCCGGCGCCCCGGCGGGGGCAGACGCGGCGACCTTGCGCCGCCTTCCCGCCGCCGCCTTGGTCAAGGCTGCCGAGCAGGCCGACGTGCCCGATCTCGGCGACGACAGCTTCATCTGGCTGGCGGCGGTGGTCGATGGCCACGTCCTGCGCGAACCGCCCGAAGCAACGCTGGCGCACAACGGCGGCGCGCCGGTGCCGCTTATCGTCGGCAGCAATGTCCGCGAGTTTACCGCCTTCGGCGGCACCGCGGCCGCGAAGCAGACGATCCGCTGGGCGTTTGGTCACCAAGCCGCGCGTGCCCAAGCCTTCTACGATTCGGCGCCCAATCCTCATGCCGAACGCGGTGATATCGGGCTGCAACTCTCCACCGACTTCATCTTCGCCTGTCCGGCCGGCATCGTCGCCGAGCGGCACAGCCGCGCCGGCCTGCCGACCTGGCAATATGAATTCGCCTATGCCGGGGCGGATGGGAAGCCCGTCGCACATGGCAGCGAGATTCATTACGTCATGCAGTCGCCTGCAGCCCTGCCCCCAAGCGCACCGCCGCTCTCTTCCTATTGGCTCAACTTCGCGCGCACCGGCGACCCCAACGGCCCCGGCCTGCTGAATTGGCCGGGTTACGCCCCAGGCAAGACCTACCTCCGGTTCGCGAACGACGGCACCACGACCGGCAAGGATCTGCGCGGTGCGATATGCCGCCTGCGCGACGTCCCCTGAACATCGTCATTGCGAGACGCGTAGCGGCGAGCAATTCAGGCCAGGATGATCCCTATCGTTCCCCCGCGAAAACCGGGCTCAGCCCCCTGGAGGCCTGTTCCGCGCCACGGTTAATTGAACAGGAACGCTAGCTCGCCGGCCACAGATGCGCGGCACCACGCACGCCCGAACTGTCGCCCCATTTCGCCGGCACGATCTTGCCCTGCCAGCCATCGCTGAACGTATAGCGATCGATGATCGGCGGCAGCGCTGCGTAGAGTTCGGTGACGTTGGACATACCGCCTCCCATCACGAAACAATCGGGGTCGAGGATGTTGGCGATCACCGCCATGCCGCGGCCAAGCCGGTCGATATAATCGGCGAGGGTCGCCTGCGCGACCGCGTCGCCGCCGCGCGCCAGCGCGACGATCTCATCGCCCTTCAGCCGCTGGCCGGTGCGGCGCTGATAATCGTTGCGGAAGCCGGTGCCGGAAATCCACTTCTCGAGACAGCCGCGCTGGCCGCACCAGCAATCCGGCCCCGGCAATTCGTCGTCACGCGCCCACGGCAAAGGGATATGTCCCCACTCCCCGGCAATCCCGTTGGCGCCTTCGACCAATTCGCCGCCGACCACCACGCCGCCGCCGCAGCCGGTACCGACGATCACGGCGAAGGTAACGTGCGCGCCCGCCGCCGCGCCGTCGCGCGCTTCGGACAAAGCCAGGCAATTGGCGTCGTTGGCGAGCCGCACCTGCCGCCCGATCATCTTCTCCAGATCCTCGCGGAACGAGGAGCCGTTGAGATAGACGGTATTGGCATTGCGCATCGCGCCGGTGCGGGGCGAAATCGATCCCGGCAGGCCGATGCCGATCGATTGCACCGCGCCAACCTCGCCTTCGACTTTGGCGACGAGATCGGCCACGGCGCGCACCGCATCCGCATAATTATCCGGTGTCGGGATCCGCTGGCGGGTGAGGAAGGCGCCGTCGCCATCGAGCGCGGCGGCCTCGATCTTGGTGCCGCCGAAGTCGATTCCGATCTGCCTCACGCCGCCTCCCCGCTTTGCCCGCGCATCAGTGCGAGCTGACCGGCACGTCGCCCTCTGCGACGATGCGCGCACGGCCGGCGGAAAGCGCGAAGCCGGCGATCAGCAGGTAACAGATCATCGGCACCTGGAAGGCGAGCGAACGGCTCGCGGTGACGTCGGCCACATAAGCGAATAGCAGCGGCACGAGCGCTCCTCCGACGATCGCCATGCACAGCAGCCCGGAAGTCGCCGGCGCCGGCGCGCTGGATCGCTCGAGCGTCAGTGTGAAGATCACCGGGAACATGATTGAGTTGAACAGTCCGATCGAGATGGCGAGCACCGCGGCTGGCTGCCCGCTGATCTGGCTGACGACGAGGCACAGTATCGCTGCCACACCCGCCACGAACGTCAGCAACCAGTTGGCCGGAAGACGGGTCAGCAATGCGCTACCCAAAAAGCGGCCGACCATCGCGCCCAGCCAATACAGGCTGACCAGCTTGCCGGCCTCCACCGCCGCTAGGCCGAGGATGTTGGGCTGCTCCAGGAAATTGACCATGGTCGAGCCGATCGACACCTCAGCGCCGACATAAAGGAAGATCGCCGCCGCACCGAGCAAAGCCCATTTGGAGCGGAAGGCCGCGCCTACGCCTGCGGCATCGGCATCGATTTCCGGCGCCGCGGCCGCAAGGCGACCGCGCACACTGAACAGGAACACTGCCAGCAGCACGATCACCGCGGCGATGAAATAATAAGCGGTGTCGATCCGGCCGAGCGACTCCACGATCTTCGCTTCGCTGGCCTCACCGCCGTCGAATAGCCCGCCCTGCAGCAAGGTATGCGCCGCGACGTAAGGGCCGACCACGGTCCCAAGCGAGTTGAACGCCTGGCTCAGGACCAGCCGGAAGTGGGACTTGTCGGGCGGCCCAAGCACGGCGGAAAGCGGGTTGGCCGCGACCTGCAACAAGGTGATGCCGCTCGCGATCACGAACAAGGCGATCAGCACGATCGTGTAGGTGCGCATATGCGTCGCCACCGGCATCAGCAGGCAGCCGACCACCATGACCGCCAGCGCCACGATGATCGATCGCGATGCGCCGAGCCGCGACACCACCGCGGCTGCGGGCAGCGAGACGATGCCGTATGCCATGAAGAATGCAAATTGGGTGAGGAAGCCCTGGGTATCGGTCAGCGTGAAGATCTCCTTCACCGCCGGGATCAGCACGTCGTTGACCGAAGTCACCGCGCCCCAGATGAAAAACAGCGTCGTCACATAAACGAACGCCAGCCCCTGACGCGGTGCGGTTGTTGCCAATGGTCCCTCCTCGCGGCGTTTCGGCCACGCCATGGCCATCCCGTAATCAGCCGCGGCGAAATCTAAAAGATATTTGTGTTAGTCAGCTCCGGCCGGCCTGCATCAAAGCAGACTCGGTCGGAAGAACCCTGTCAAGGAAAGGAAGGATGGCCGCGCCGATGGCAGGCGCGTCTCCCGATGTGGCCGCGCGCAATACCGGCGCGATCGCCGGCATAGGCACCTTGTCGAGGGCGCTGTTAAGACGTGCCACAAGCGCATCGATCAACGGTTCCGGCAGACGGCCCCCGATCAGCACGGCCGCGGGATTGACCAGGCAATTCACCGCCACCAACGGGTTGGTGAGTGAGCGCGTCGCGTCGTCGAGCCAACGACGCACCACCGGCATATCCTCGGACAACGCCTCGATATCGTCGGTTGCGCCGCCAGCCTCTTCGATCCGCGCCAACAATGCCGACAAGGACACCGTGTCCTGGACCGTGGCACCGGCCCTGCTCGCGCTAGGATCGGGCAGGAAGCCGATTTCGCCGCTACGCGCGGTCGCGCCGCGCACATAGGTGCCGTCCATCACCATGCCGCCGCCAAGGCCCGCGCTTATCAGCACATAGAAGAAACTCGGCTGGGTAAGGCCGCTGCCGAATTGGGCTTCGCCGATTGCGGCGGCGGCCGCGTCGTTATCGATATGGACCGGTAGCGGCAGAACCTCGCGCACGAGGCCCGCGACATCCAGATGATTCCACACCTCATAACCCTCAGGTCGATGGGGCAGGGCGACGCTGCCGAGATCGTCGGGGAGCGCCACGCCGACCCCGATCAGGCGCTTCTCGTCGATCGCGCCGGAGGCGCGGATCGCCGCCACCTCGGCGCGCAGGCAGCTCAGCACATGCTCGGGCATGGCAAAGCTGATCTCCTTCACCGCGCGCGTACGCACGTTACCGGCAAGGTCGAGAGTCACGATCGTATAATGATCGCGGTCGATATTGATGCCGATCGAAAAGCAGCCGTCCGGGTTCACGCGCAGCCGCAAGGCGGGCTGCCCACGCATCCCGAACCGCCGTCCCGCTTCTACAATCAATCCAAGATCGAGCAGACGGCGCGTGATGTTCGCGATCGTCGGCGGCGTTAGACCGGTCAAGCTCGCGAGATCGGAGCGCGTAGTTTCATCCGAGATGCGGATTGCCTGCAATACGATCCGCTGATTGTAATCGGCGGCGCGCTCCAGGTTCGTGCCGGAGAGGCTCCCTGCTAGCCGGGTACCGCGGTCATCAGCGCCGATCGTACCCCCATGCGCGGAAACCGCAGTCCTGATCGCGCTAGCCACGCTTTCTCCTCCCCGAGCCACTTGTCGCAGCCTAGCCAATGCTAGCACGATGTGTCCGACGAGGCACGGTTCAATCCAGTCTGGATCGACCTTTGGGATTTATAAATGAAATTTGCATTCTTTATTCTTGACTCGGACCTTGTCCCGCGAGAAGACCGCCGTGCTGGAGCGACGGGACAGTCGCGAGGTTAGGGAGAGGAATTCCGGGCGCGGCCAAGCCGTTCGCCGATCCCCTTCTGACGCCATTCAAGCGCTTGAGGGGAACCGAAGATGAAGCCCACCACGCATATGAATCACGCGAGCTTGCTGGCGGCGGCCTCGCTGATCGCAATGGTCCCCGCAACAGCATTCGCGCAGCAGAGCTCGACCACGCAGGGGGCCGACGCGGCCCCGCCGGTCGGACAGGCTGCCAGCCCGAGCGCGGTCGGAGCTGAAGCCGCTGGCCAGCCCGAAGAAGTGGTCGTTACCGGTATTCGCGGTGCACAGACCGCTGCGGTGAACGTCAAGCGCAATGCCGCCTCGGTGGTGGACGCCATCTCCGCGGAGGATATCGGCAAGCTTCCCGACATCACCATTTCGGACTCTCTCCAACGCATTCCGGGCGTGCAGATCCGCCGCGAAGCGGGCGAAGGCGGCGCCGTGAACGTTCGCGGCCTGCCGCAAGTGGTGACGCTGCTGAACGGTGAATCCTATCTCGGCGCCAACTCAATCACGACGATCCAGCCGAATTTCACCGATATCCCCTCGCAGCTCTTCGCCGGCGCGGACGTGATCAAGTCGACCACCGCCGACCTCCTCAATGCTGGCATCACCGGCACGATCAATCTTCGCACGCGGCGCCCGTTCGATCTCAAGCGCGGGCTGACGGCGGCGGCGACGGCGGAAGTCGGCTATGGCGACCGAACGAAGAAATACGATCCCCAGGGCAACATCCTGCTGGGCTACCATGGCGAGGGCTTCGGCGCGCTGGTCTCAGCCACGTACGCCGACGTCAACCTCGCCAACTCGCACAATGGCATCCAGGAAGGCTATGGTGGCACGCTTCATAATGAGAGCCTGGCCGATGCGACGAGCAGCGGTGGCTTCAGCCCCGCCAACCGCCCTCACGGCACGGCCGTCGCCGGCGGCATAGACGTTAACGGCGATGGCGATGCCAACGACACCTTCTGGGTGCCGCAGTCGCAGACCGCATGGAAGCGCGAGGTCGAGCGCAAGCGGCTTGGCATCAACGGGTCGGTCCAGGCGGACCTCAGCGACGCTCTGCAATTCGTCGCGGACGGTTTCTACACGCGACAGCTGCAATATGACCGCATTGCCGGCTTCCAGTTCCAGGATGTGAACTGGCAGGCGGCGGAATTTGTGCCGGGCGTATCGCGCAAAACCGACGTCAAATTGGGCAGTTACGACTTCAACACGATTCAGCGTTACGATTACGACCTGCCCAATTTCGATTCCTATTCGGAAACGTTCCGCACGCTCTCCAGCTCGAAGAACTTCAATGCCGAACTCAAGTTCGACAATGGCGGCAAGTTCAAGATGACCGTTCGCGGTATCTACGGAAAGGCCAAGCAGAAACGCGACGAGAGCTATACCCAATTCAGCCTTTCCAACGGCTTTCAGTGGCAGGCAAACGGCATTGGCCATTATCCTGCCAGCCTGGGCGGCAACCGCGTGTTCAACAGCAACGGCTATGCGGTCGACACGATCGCCGGCCCAGGCTCGCTCCACGCCGTCGTCGATTATTCCGGCGGTACGCCGACCTTCACCCTACCCAGCCAGTTGACCAGCGAAATTGGCAGCATGGATAATTATGCGCTGAAGACGATTTCGTCCGAAGGCAATTATCGGCGCAGTGCCGACCTGAAGGTTGGACGTGCGGATGGATCCTACGAATTTTCGGATGCGCTCAACCTGAGCTTCGGTGCGCGCTACAGCAAGCGCAACGCCAGCAATACGACCTTCGACCGCGTCTCGCCTTTCTATGCGGGCAGCGGCGCGTCCAACCCGGCGGGCTGCCTCGTCAAGTGGAAGGCGTTCGACGTCAATCTAAACAATACATCCACCTGCACCGCGGGTGATGCGGGCGGCTATTTCACGGCCGGCCTCACCCGCAAGGCGAACGACCCGATCTTTGCCGGGATGGTCAAGCAGTTCACGCTTCCCGTGAACGGCGTGCCCGCACTCTACGTGCTCGATCCCAAGGCCCAGGATCATGCGGAAGATTGGCAGAACAAATTCTACCCGGGCAGCGTCGACAGCGTCCAGCCGGGTGCTTCCTACAAGGTCGGGGTCGAGCAGAAGTCCGGCTATATCCAGGCAAACTTCAACACCGATGTCGGCATCCCGTTCAGCGGCAATTTCGGCCTGCGAGTCATCCAGACCAAGCTCCACATCGTCCAGAACCTGACCGATCCCAATCCGCAGGCTTATGGCGTGTCGGCGCTGGACGCAGGCGATGTCGTCACCAATCGCAGCTTCACCGACGTGTTGCCGGCGATCAACGTGGCATTCGACTTCACCCGGCGGCTGAAGCTGCGCGCGGCCTATTCGAAGACGATGACGTTGCTCAATCTCGATCAATGGGGCGGTGGTCTAACGCTCAACTATGCGATCGACACGTCGAGTCCGGGAACGCCGGTGTTCGCGGTGCGTGGCGGCAATTCCGACGGGAACCCGTTCCTCGATCCGTGGCGTGCCGACAATTACGACCTGTCACTGGAATATTATATCGGCCGGTCGAGCCTCGTGAACGTCGGCTTTTTCTACATCGACGTGGCGAGCTTCATCGAACGCGGCTCGGTGACGCGCACCGACCTACCCGACAATGACGGCGTCGTGCGCAATCGCAGCGTGCAGATCTCGACGCCGATCCAGGGCAATGGCGGCAAGCTCAAGGGTTTCGAGCTCGGCGCGAAGCTGGCCTTCAACGATGTGGGTCTCGGCGGCTTCCTGTCCGACTTCGGCGTGGACGCGAATCTCACCTACTCGCCGTCCAAGGGCAGCGGCGACGACCTGGTGGGGCATTCGCTGCCGTTCCAGGACAATTCCAAGATCCAGACCAACGTCGCGCTCTGGTATCAGGGAGATAAATTGCAGGCGCGTGTCGCGCACAATTTCCGCTCCAAGCGACTGGAGAACGGCAATTTCTCCGACCTCGGCGGCGGCAATTATCTGCAGCTTTGGCAGAAGCCGACCAACTATGTCGACGCGTCGGTCAGCTACGACTTCACTCCGAATGTCACGGTCTATGTCCAGGGCTCGAACCTGACGGGAGAGCGCGAACGCTATTACTTAACTTTCAAGGATCTGAAGGCTTACAACAACATCTATGAGCGCCGCTTCCTCGCCGGCGCCCGCGTCAAATTCTGATTACCCCTGTCACTCCCCGTAGTGACCCTGCACTGCCCGTCCCGGTTCCTGCCGGGGCGGGCATTTTCTTTTTTCGGACAGAGCTTAGACCGGCGACATGAGCTTGGCTGAACATATGCCCATCCGTTCGATCGTCATCGTCGGCGGCGGTACCGCAGGCTGGATGGCGGCCGCGGCGTTGGTCGGCCGGTTCGAACGGCAGCCGATCAAGATCACGGTGGTGGAATCCCCTGAGATCCGCACGGTAGGCGTGGGTGAGGCGACAGTGCCCGGCATTCGCGATTTCTTCCGCGATTTGGGCGTGAGCGAAGCGGAGGTGATGCGGGCGAGCCAGGGTACGGTGAAACTCGGCATCGATTTCGTCGACTGGTCCGCGCCCGGCGAAAGTTTCTTCCATCCCTTCGGCCTGTACGGCGCCCCCTCGCGCGGGGTCGCCTTTCACCATTTCTGGCAGAAGGCGCGGCTGGCTGGCGAGCGCCACCCGATCGGCGACTATTCGCTGGCTACGGCAATGGCCAAGGCCAACCGCTTCATGCCACGGCTGGACAAGCCTAGCGGGGACCTTGGCGTGTTCGACTGGGCGGTCCATTTCGACGCTGGTCGCTTCGCGCAATTCCTTGCCGGCTATTCCACCAAGCGGGGCGTGACCCATGTCGAAGGCATGGTCCGCAACGTGCACCGCAACGGCGAAAGCGGGCTCATCACCGAACTGGAACTCAATGACGGGCGTATATTGGCCGGCGATCTGTTCATCGATTGCAGTGGCTTTCGGGCGCTGCTGATCGGGCAGACGATGGGCGAGCGCTACGTCGACTGGACCGACTTGCTGCCGTGCGACCGCGCGGTTGCGATCCCCTGCCGCGGCGGCCCAGGCCCACTGACGCCCTATACCCGCTCAACCGCACGTGCGGCCGGCTGGCAATGGCGCATCCCGCTGCAGCACCGGGTTGGCAACGGCTATGTCTATTCGAGCCGGCACCTGTCTGACGACGAGGCGGTGGCGACGCTGCGCGGCAGTTTGGAAGGCGAGCCGCTAGCCGAGCCGAACATGCTTCGCTTCACGACCGGACATCGTACCCGCTTCTGGTCCGGCAATTGCGTTGCGCTGGGGCTGGCCGCCGGCTTTCTCGAACCGCTGGAATCGACCAGCATCACCCTGATCCAAACAGGTATCGAGAAGCTGATCGAGCTGTTCCCCGACAAGAGCTTTCAGCCCGCGCTCGCCGACGAGTTCAACCGAACGACGATACTGGAATATGAGCGGATCCGCGACTTCCTGCTATTACACTATTGGGCGAATGGCCGGCACGGCGAACCGATGTGGGACGAGTGCCGCACACTCGCCCTCCCCGACGGTCTCGCCCGCAAGCTGAGCCTGTTCCAGGCGCGCGGTAAGCTCGTACGCTATACGTGGGAAACGTTCCACGATCCCAGCTGGATCTCGATGTATGCCGGCTTCGGCATCACGCCTGATCGTTACGATCCGCTGGCCGACTTCTTCTCCAACGAGGAGGTACGCGATGCGCTCTGGCGAATGCGCGAGACCGTCAACGGCCTCGCAACCGCCGCGCCGCTCCACGATCAATTCATCGCCGCAAACTGCGCCGCCGCTAATTGAAAGGATCGACATGAAAAAGATGATCGGAGCGCTGCGTGTTTTGCTGGCGCTGCTCGTGGCGGCGCCGCTCGCCCTGCCCGCGCAGGAAATCGATCCCAACCACCTCCCGCCGTCGCTCGATCCCAAGCGTACCGCCAACGGCCTCGCACAGACGCCGCCGATGGGCTGGAACAGCTGGAACAAATTCGCGTGCAACGTCACCGAAAAGACGATCCGGGCGACCGCCGACGCGATTGCCTCGAACGGGATGAAGGAAGCGGGCTACCAATATGTCGTGATCGACGATTGCTGGCATGGGGCACGCGACGCCGATGGCTTCATCACCCAGGACAAGGATCGCTTCCCATCGGGGATTAAGGCGCTGGCTGATTATGTCCATTCCAAGGGGCTCAAATTCGGCATCTATTCGGATGCTGGCAAGCTCACCTGTGGAGGCCGTCCAGGCAGCCAGGGCCACGAATATCAGGATGCGATTCAATATGCCCGCTGGGGTGTCGATTATCTGAAATATGACTGGTGCTCGACAGGCACGCGCAATGCGGAAGAAGCCTATGCGCTGATGGCGGACGCCCTGCGCGCGACAGGTCGCGATATCGTCTTCTCGTTATGCGAATGGGGCCAGAACAAGCCGTGGCTGTGGGCCTCCAAGATCGGCAACCTTTGGCGCACGACCGGGGACATCTGGGACAGTTTCGACAAGCAGGACAAGGCGCACAGCTGGGCCAACAACATGCTGCGGATCGTCGATCTGAACGAGCCGCTGTGGCCGTTTGCCGGGCCGGGCCATTGGAACGATCCGGACATGCTGGAAGTCGGCAATGGCGGCATGAGCAATGCCGAATATCGCAGCCACTTCTCGCTGTGGGCGATGATGGCGGCGCCCCTGATCGCAGGCAACGACGTCGCCAACATGGATGCCGAAACGCGCGCTATCCTGCTCAATCACGACGTGATTGGCGTCGATCAGGATCCGCTTGGCGTGCAGGGCCGCCGTGTGTGGAAAGATGGCGATCAGGAAGCGTGGGTTAAGCCGCTATCAGGCGGACGGCGCGCGGTCTTGTTCTTCAACCGCGGGGCCAAGGCGGCGCCGACGCAAGTCGCATGGGAGGCATTGGGCTATCCACCCGCACTTAAAGCACAAGTGCGGGACCTGTGGGCGCACAGGCCGCTGGCGGCATCAGCGGGGCGATTAGGCGCCACCGTGCAGCCTCACGATGTGGTGATGCTGCTGGTGACGCCCCTCGGCTGATCCTAGCGCGGAAGCGCCAGGCTGCCCGCTACGGTAAATTGACCCGCGCTGCCCGGCGCACCCGTGCCGGGCTGCCCGCCGCCGACCCAGATTTTATAGCTCGTCGGCACGATCCGCATAACGCCCTTCACATCGGCAAAGGCCAGATCGCGCGGCGTTAGTCGGAAGCTGAGCGTCTTCGTCTGGCCTGGATTGAGATGAACGCGCTGATAGCCCTTGAGCGAGCGCAGCGGCGTGCCCTTTACACCGGGGGTGGAAATGTAGAGCTGCGCGACCTCGTCACCGGCAATCTTGCCGGTATTGCGCACCCGCACACTCACCGTCTGCTCCTTCCCGGCGGCGAGCTGCGCCACGGCAATGGTCGGTGTCGAATAGGCGAAGCTGGTGTAGCTCAAGCCGTGGCCGAACGCATATTCGGGCTGTCCACCGAAGTAGCGATAGGTACGGTTCTTCATCGAATAGTCGACGAACGGCGGCAGTTCGGCCGTGGATTTGTAAAAGGTGACCGGCAGACGTCCGCTCGGGTTGACGCTGCCCTTGAGCACCTCGCCGATCGCCTGGCCGCCCTGCTCGCCCGGATACCAGGCCTGGAGGATGGCGCGTGCCTTGGCATCGTCGCCACCTAGCGCGATTGCCGATCCGCTTTGCAGCACGACGACGAGCGGCTTGCCGGTCGCCGCGACGGCATCGAGCAGCGCGAGCTGGGCCGCGGGCAACGCGATGCTGGTGCGGTCGCCGCCATCGAAGCCCGGAACCTTGAGCGGCATTTCCTCGCCCTCGAGCCAGGCATTGAGACCGACGAAGGCGACGACGACATCCGCGTCCAGCGCATTGCGCACCGCTTCGTCGCGCAGCGCCGCCAAAGGCGGCTTCCACGCAAAGCTGATGTCGCTCGCCCGCGACGATTCATGCGCGAATTCGAGCATGAAATTGCGCGGCGCCGTGTCGGCGAAATGGACGGTCATCGGCTGGAAAGTCTGGTCGCGCCCGTTGCACTTGGCGCTTACCTTGAGGTCTTCGGCGCCCTCCACATGGATCGTGTAATTCTCCGTACCGTTGCCGACATCGCAACGGCGGCGCGTCTCGAATTGGAGCACATAGTCACCCGGCGCCGGTACCGCGATCTTGCCGCTCCACCGTACAGAGAAGGTCTTGCGGTCGACACCTGGCGCCGGGTCGATTGAAGCCCAGTTGAAATCGATTTCCTTGTCTGTCCGCTTCGCCACCACCGGGCCCGAGAAGTCGGCGCTGTTATAGAAGGTGGCCGACAGGCCGTTCGGGAAAGCGGTGCGGGGCACCGGCACCGCGACCTGCTCGGTGAACGGCGCGCCCTGGGCATAGCTGACGTTCGCCTTGCCGAAGGCCGCCTCGACCCCATCCAGCGGCAGGATCGGCTCGGTCGGCGTGCCATTATAATTGCCTTCCAGCCCGATCAGCGAGGTCGCGGTCGGCCCGACCACGGCGATCTTAGTGCCGCGGGCGAGCGGCAGCATCCGGTCATTCTTGAGCAGGACGATCGATTCGCGCGCGGCCCGCAGCGACAGCGCCTTGTGCGCATCACTGTGATTCTGATCGATGCCGATCCGGGAAAACGGCACCATCTCCGGCGGATCGAACATGCCGAGCCGCATCCGCGCGGTGAACAGGCGCCTGAGCGCCACATCCATATCGGCCTCTTTCAGATAGCCCTGCCGCACCGCTTTGGGCAGATCGAGCATCTCGTCCTTGAAGTCGCAGCCCGTATCGGTGCCCATCCGCACCGACAATGCCGCGCCTTCCGGGTTGGTCTTGGTATTATGATGACCGGTGGTGATGTCGTCGATCGCCCCGCAATCCGACGTAATGAAGCCCTGGAAGCCCCAGTCGCGCCGCAGGATGTCGCCCAACAAAGTGCCGTTGGCGCAGGCCGCCTTTCCGTCGACGGCATTATAGGCGCACATCAGCGAATAAGCTTTGCCTTCGACGATCGCGCGCCGGAACTGCGGCAAATAGGTTTCGGTCAGGTCGCGCGGCGCAACATCGACGTTGAAGCCGTGACGTAGCGGCTCCGGCCCGGAATGGACGGCGAAATGTTTGGGCGTTGCGATCGCTTCGAAATATTTGGGGTCATCTCCCTGGACGCCGCGAATGAACTGCGTTCCCAGCGTGCCGCTGAGATAGGGATCTTCGCCGAGCGTTTCCTGACCGCGGCCCCAACGGGGATCGCGGAAGATATTGATATTCGGAGACCAGAAGGTCAGCCCGTAATAGCGGTCGAAATTCCGTTCGCGCTGCGCCTGGTTATATTTGGCGCGGCCTTCAACCGCGACGACGCGGCCTTCGGCATGGAGCAGGTCCGCGTCCCATGTCGCCGCCATGCCGATTGCCTGGGGAAAGATCGTTGCTTCGCCGGCGCGGGCGATGCCATGCAGCGCCTCATTCCAATAATCGTAAGCGGGCACGTCGAGCCGGGGAATGGCGGGCGCGGCATTCTGCATCTGCGCCGCTTTTTCCTCCAGCGTCATGCGGCCCACGAGGTCGGAGACGCGCGCCGGAAGTGGCGCCGAGGGATCCTTGTAGAGCTGCGCATTGGCAGCCTGGGCGAGAGCGATAGCGCTACCATAAACGGCCAAGCGGGCGGCGATGCGGCGATTGATCACGGCTTTCCTCTCTGCTGACGCGCCCCGTCATCAAGCGGAGCGTCGTGCCCTGTGTTACGACAGAGGCCGCGGCGGGGAAAGAGCCATCAGCGCGGCGGCTCCAGGGCGTCCATCGCGACGTAACGCGCCTGATCATTGAACAGCGCACGCCGGCTTTCCACGTCGATCGTCTGCCGCTGGATAGCCTTGTCGTCCGTCGAGGCCCGCGCCCACAAGGGCAATCCAGCTCCGTTGGGATCGCCGGTTTTGACGAAGTTGACGAAATAGCCGTTCATCGTCGCCGACACCCGTCGATCCCCGTCCGTCCACGCATAAGCCGGATTGGCGTCCAGATTTCCGAGCGCATATTCGATTTCGGCACTGTGGACCGCGCCGTAGGGAGCCGGCCCGGTCGCGCTATAGGCGGTCGGGCGCACATGCTGGTAGTAATAATAGAAAGTGGGGGCACCCGAGCGGCGATGGGCATCGAACCAGCGCCAGGTCGCGGCGCCTAGAAAGCGATCGCTGGACAGATCAGTCGCGACGCGCACCACATCCCCGTCGCTCGCCGCCGGATAGAGCGCGAACACGGCATCGGCCTTGTCGCCATACAAGCGCGCCAGAGAAGCACGGTAATTGGCGACCGTTGGCGCCGCATTGTTGAGTATAGCATCGGCGGCACCTTCCTGAGAATTGGATCCCACCAACAACGGTATCTTCGCCGCTTTCCCGCTCGCATACGTCACGGCAGCCGGCTCAGGCAGGAAATAGCCGTCTACGAGCGGCCCGAACCGCGCCCCGCCGTAGCTCTGCACCTCCAGCAATTTGTCCGCGGGAATGGCGCGTAGCTGAGCCAGTGTCGGCACTTGCAGCGACTCCGCATAGCTCATCCCCGCTGCTTCCCCTTCGGCGAGAGTTGGCGTCTTCGCCGACATCATGACCGAACCGCTTTCGCCAATCGCGCCTGCGATATTCTTGCGGCTGAGTGGCGAGACCATCAACGCACTGACTGACATTGAGCCTGCGGATTCGCCGCCGATTGTGATCCGTTTGGGATCGCCGCCGAACTGCGCAATGTTACGCCGGACCCAAGCCAGCGCCGCGGCCTGGTCGAGCAAACCATAATTGCCGGAGGCGTGGTGGCCAGACTCGCCCGAGAGCTGGGGATGGGCGAAGAAGCCGAAGATACCGAGCCGATAGTTGAGCGTGACCACAACCATGCCGTGCGACGCCATCGCCGCACCGTCATAGCGCGGCTCGGACGCGTCGCCGGCGATGAACCCGCCGCCATAGATGTAGACCAGCACCGGCAACTTTGCCGAGGAAGCTGCGCGCAGTTCCGCCGGCGTCCAGACGTTGAGATACAGGCAATCTTCACTGGCCGACGGCGAGCGGAAGAACATGTCGTCCCACATATGCTTCTGCATGCAGCGCGGCCCGAACTGGTCGGCGGGGCGGATGCCATCCCACGATCGCACCGGCTGCGGTTCGCGCCACCTCAGATCGCCTATCGGCGGACGTGCGAAGGGAATGCCGCGGAACATCTGCACCGAAGATCCGGTCGGCGCGGGAATCCCCTCGATCAGGCCACTATCGACTTTCACGACGGCCCCGCCGGGCGCCGCCTTTGATGGTGACATCGCCACGGCCAAAGCCGCAGCCGCTATTCCGGCCCGTCGCATCGTCCTCTCCTCGGCGCACCGGCTTTCCCGGCATCGTTATCGGGCAGGCGAGTTCGGACTCGCCTGCCATCCATCACTTACTTGCCCGTCGGCAGCCCATGTTCTTCCAGCATCGGGCCGATATCCGGATCCTTGCCGTAGAAGGCCCGGAACATCGTGCCATAATCCTGGGTATGGCCGCGCGACAGGATAAGATCGCGGAAGCGCTGGCCGTTCTCGCGGGTCAACCCGCCATGGTCCATGAACCAGTGGTAGGATGCGTGTTCCAGCATCTGCGTCCAGAGATAGGCGTAATAGCCCGCCGAATAGCCGTTCGACCAGATGTGCAGGAAGTAGCTCGAGCGGTAGCGCGGCGGCACGTTCGCCGTATCCAGCCCCATCGTATCGAGCGCCTTCTTCTCGAAGGCATCGACGTCCTGGCGCGACGCGCTGGCCGGCAGGCTGTGCCAATCCATGTCGAGCGTGGCGGCTTCCACGACTTCGCCCAATGCATAGCCCTGGTTGAACTTGGCGGCCTTCTTGATCTTGTCGACCAGCGCCTGCGGCATCGCGGCACCGGTGCGATAATCCTTGGCGTAATTGGCCAGTACCTTGGGGTCGAGCGCCCAATGTTCGTTGAACTGGGAGGGGAACTCGACCCAGTCGCGCGCCGTGTTGGTGCCCGACAAGGTCGGATAGGTCTGGCTGGCGAACAGGCCGTGCAGCGCATGGCCGAACTCGTGGAACATGGTGGTCGCGTCATCGAAGCTGATGAGCGCCGGCTGACCGGCAGCCGGTTTGGTGAAATTGGCGACGTTATAGACAACCGGTTTGGTTTTCAGCAGATAAGACTGCCCGACGAAATTCGACATCCACGCGCCGCCGGATTTGTTGTCGCGCTTGAAATAGTCGAAATACATCAGCCCCATTTCGGAACCGTCTTTGTCGTAGACGGTGTAGACCATCACGTCGGGCTGATAGACCGGAATGTCGGTGCGGCGTTTGAAAGTCAGGCCGTAAAGCTGGTTGGCGGCGAAGAAGACCCCCTTCTCAAGTACCGTATGCAGCTCAAGATAGGGCTTCACCTCATTCTCATCGAGGTCGTACTTGGCCTTGCGGACTCGCTCGGAATAACGGTCCCAATCCCACGGCTTGAGCGTGAAATTCTCGCCGCCCGCTGCGATCGTGGATTGTAGTTCCGCTACCTCCGCTTTCTGCTCCGCCGCAAGCGCGGGCACCAATTGCGTCATGAACGCCTTGGCCGCTTGCGGCGTCTTGGCCATCTGGTCCTGCAGCACATAATCGGCCCAGGTCGGGAAGCCGAGCAATGCCGCCTTCTGGGCGCGCAGATAGGCTATCTCGCGAATGGTCGCGCGCGTATCGTTGGCGTCGCCCTTCTCGGCGCGGGTCCAGCTTTGCTTGAACAGCGCCTCCCGTGTCTCGCGATCCGCCAGGCTCTGCAGCGCGGGCTGCTGCGTCGTGTTCTGGAGCGGCAGGACATATTTGCCGGCCAGCTTGCGCTCTGTCGCATCCTTGGCGGCAGCGGCGATCGCGCCTTCGTCCAAGCCTGCCAGCTTGGCCTTGTCGTCCACCACCAGCGCACCTGCCTTGGCAGCTGCCAGCAGCTTCTGCTGAAACGCGGTCTCCAGCGTCGTCAGCTGCGTATTAAGCGCGCGCAGCTTGGTCTGGTCGGCACCCGACAATTGCGCGCCTGCGCGGATGAAGCCCGCATGATAGACTTCGACCAGCTGCCGCTGTTCGGGCGTCAGCCTGAGGCTGTCGCGCTTGGCGTAGATCGCCTGGACGCGGGCAAACAGCTTTGGGTTGAGATAGATCGAGTCTGAATGCTGGCTCAGCTTGGGAGATTCGATCTCCTGCACCTTGTCGAGCGTCGGGTTCGTATTGGCTTGCACCACGCCGAAGAAGGCGCTGGTCGCCCGATCGAGCATCCGGCCCGACCGTTCGATCGCGACGATCGTGTTGTCGAATGTCGGCGCGGCAGGGTTGTTGGCGATGCGGGCGATCTCTGCCGCCTGCTCAACCATGCCCGCCTCGAGCGCAGGCTGATAATCCTTGTCGGTGATCAGATCGAACCGCGGCGCCTGGAATGGAAGCGTGCTCGGCTGAGCAAAGGGATTGGCGGCGGGTGCAGCCCCGTTAGCCACAGAAGCAATCAGGCAGGCCGACATCGTCGAGCTCCAGAGCCACGTCATCGCTTTCATATTTGAGGAAATCCTTCGGAGAATGTTCGGCACACGCCGGATGAAGGCAGCGTGGAACGGCTCTCCGAGATAATCAAGGGACGACGAGCCTGGCGACGGGCAGGAGAATCCTGCCCGTCGCGGCTACGACTATGACAGAAAGGGCGTGGCCCCCAGCGGCACCACGTTGCGCCCGAAGGTCGCATTGGTGACGATGCCGAAGCTTCCGTACAAGGCCAGCGTTCCGCACACGAGGCCAAGCCAGCCGCCTGCCTGCGTCAGCCCATGATTGCCCTGGATCGCGCCGAGGCCAAGCAGGCCGAACGTGACCCATAGCGTCAGGAAGATCAGGAAGATCACCTTGGAAAGACGGAAGGTGCTCACCCACAGGTAAAGCGTCAGCACGCCCCACAGCAGCAACGCTACGCCCACCGTAGGCCCAACCGCGGACAGATCGATCCAACCATTGTGGCCGAACAGCAGAAGGAATGCGAACCACCACCAGAAGGCGCCGTAGCTCAGGAAGGCGGTCATTCCGAAGGTGTTACCCAACCGTACCTCAAACACGCCTGCGAATATCTGCATCAAGCCGCCAAAGGCCAAGGCGAGCGGAATGACGACCGGCTCTCCCCCTGCGGGCAACACGCCGGCATTGATCAGGCTTAACAACACGGTGGTCATGCCAAATGCCACCAGCCCCAGCGCGGCCGGATTAGCCACGGGAACGATCGTCACGGTTTCTTCAGCCATCCTTATTCCCCCTCGCTCGAAGCTTGTGCCTCGATGCGGAACGGAGGCTATGGTTGCGCTACCGCGCGGTCAAGCCAAGTCTCACTCGGCGTCCCGGCCGGTCATCAGCCGCGCGATTCGGGCCAGCCCCGGCTTGGAGCCGGCGCTCAGTAGGCTGGCGCGGAACACGCGGCCGAGCAGTACCACCTCAAGCGCCACGAACAGCGCCAGCATGACGCCGCAGCCGATCAGCTCCCATAACGGCACGCCCGCCCCCATCCGGGCGAGCATGGTGAACGGGGTGTAGATCGGGATCCAGCTCATGATCCGCACCGCCAGGCTGGACGGGTCGCGCAGGATCGCCTGGGCGATGATCGCAAACGGCATGGCGATCACCAGCAGCACCGGGCTGAGATAGGCCTGGGCATCCCGGAAGCTGTCGCTCATCGCGCCGATCGCCAGGAAGATCATCGAGATCATGAGGTAGCCGGCCACGAAGTAATAGGTCATCGCCAGCGCCACGCCGGGCGAGGACAAGGGGGCAAGGGCCGGGCGGAGAAATTCCGCAATCATTCCCTGGGTCGCGAAGGCCGCCCCGATCGCGCACATCACCCAAAAGGCCACCATCGTGAGCCCGACGGCGACGGTGCCGACCAGCTTTCCGTACATCAGCTCGTTCGGGCTGACGCACGCCAGCACCGTCTCGATCAGCTTGTTGGATCGTTCCTCGACCGTGCCCTGCAGCATCCACGATCCCGACAGCATCAACGACATCAGCAGAATGTAGGAGGTGAGCAGTGGCAGGATCGAGCGGATGACCACCTGCTCCTGCCCATGTCCGGGCGGCGGCTTGTTGACCGCGATCAGCGGCGCGATCTGGCCCGCGGCGGATGCCATCGCCGGGCTCACCCCCTGGCCCTCCAGGAAGTGCACGCGCAGCGTACGCGTCAATTCGTCCTGCAGCGCGCCCATCAGACCGCCGGAGACCGGGCCGTCGGACCAGACCTGGACGGCCGCGCCCGGCGTCCCGAAGTTCGCAGGCACGTAGACCGCATAGTCCAGCTTGTCCTTGCCCTCTTCCTTCCTGGGAGGGTTGACCAGAGCGGTCATGGCGCGCGCCAGCCTCTCGGGCGTGCTCGTCGCAATGGCGGCGGGTGTCGGCACCAGCCGGTACAGCGGCTCCGGCGCGTCGAACGCCGGCGTCTCCGGCTGGGCCGCGCGGCGCATCACCGCTTGAGCATGCGCCGCCCCACCTTGCTGGACGAACGACATGACTTCGGCATCGCTATAAAAATGATCATGCCGCGCCCACGGCGCCCCCGGCTGCGCGCGGTCGAGACCGTTGCGCTCCGCATAGCGTGCCAAGGCGTTCAACACGCGGCGCTGCTCCTCCAGCTCGATCCGTTGACGGACCGCGGGCGCCTTGCCGGCCGGATCGATCAGCATCACGGTCTCGGTCTGCGACTTCTGCATGAAGTGCGATGCGATCGGTCCAATCGCGAGCGCGAATGGAATGATCAGCAACGTGATCCAGAAGCTGCGTGCCGCGGCGATCTGCCGGAATTCGCGCGCGGCGATGAGCAGGATGTTGGTCATGCCGCGCCCTCCTCGCCACCGACAATGTGCAGGAAGACGTCGTGGAGGCTGGGCCGGCTCTGCTCGAAGCGGCGCAAGGCGAATCCGCGTTCGGTGCACGCCTGGAGCAGATCGCCGGGATCGCCGCCGGGCGCCAGGCGAACGTCCCATTCACTCCAGCCGTCCCGCGTCCCGGTTTGCGCCGCGTCCACGACTCCAGGCAAACCGGCGGGCGTGCTGCGCGACACCAGCAATAACCTTGCCGGCAGGGTGGCGCGCGCCTGATCCTGCGTGCCCTCGAACAATTTGCGCCCTTGCGCCAACAGCAGCAGCCTGTCGCACAGCCGCTCGGCATGTTGCATGACATGGGTCGAAAAAACGATCGTCGAGCCGGCCTTCGACAGGCGCTGGATTTCCGCCTCGAGCAGGCCCTGGTTAACCGGATCGAGCCCGGAGAAAGGTTCGTCGAGGATCAATAATTTCGGCGCGTTGACGACCGCGGTCGCCAACTGGACCTTTTGCGCCATCCCCTTCGACAATTTGTCGATCTTGGTGCCGGCCGAGCTGCCGAGCCCGAAGCGGTCCAGTAACGCCCGCCCCTCGCGGCGCGCATCGTTGCGGGTCATCCCCTTCAACCGGCCGAAATAGGTGATCGTATCGAGCGCCGTCATCGTGCGGTAAAGCCCGCGTTCCTCGGGCAGGAAGCCCAGGTCGGCGCTGTTCTCACGCCCCGGCTTGCGGCCCAGTATCTCGATCCGCCCGGCGGTTGGCCGGATGATGTCCAGCACCATCCGCAGCGACGTCGTCTTGCCCGCGCCGTTGCCGCCGAGAAAGCCGAACACCTCGCCGTCCTGCACCTGGAAGCTCAGGTCGTCGACCGCGCGCTTGTCGCCGAAATCCTTGGTCACGCCGTCAAGCACAAGCGCCGTCATTTGCACCCTCCATGAGAGCGCTGCCCGCCCCCCGGTTTATCCCCGGCAGATAGCCGGTTACGCCAGCGCGGGAAATATAGTCGCGTCGGTGCGAGTGCGCTTTCCTTCATCCGCAACGCTTCTAGGATGAAGCCTTCTCTCGTGAGGGGTCGTCATGCAATTTCGTACCACCGCTTCCCACCTGCGCGCTCTGCTGATCGGTTGCGCCTGCCTCCTTACCGCCCCCGCATTGGCCGGACCCAACCCGGCCGCCGAAGCGCAGACCCTGGATATCCTCAAGCGCGCGATCGCATTCCGCAGCGTGCAGGGCCCGGGAAACCAGACGCCGCAACTGGCGGCCTACCTGAAAAGCGTGCTCGTCGCCGGCGGCTTCGCGGCGGATGACGTCACAATCACCCCGGTCGAGGATTCCGCATTTCTGGTCGCGCGCTATCGCGGTTCGGATGCCAAGCTGAAGCCACTGCTATTGTCCGGCCACATGGACGTGGTGGAGGCCAAGCCCGCCGACTGGCAGCGCGACCCCTTCACCGCCGTGATCGAGAACGGCTATGTCTATGGCCGTGGGGCCACCGACATGAAGTTCGGCGACGCGCTGATGATCGCGACCTTGGTCGAGCTAAAGCGCACCGGCTTCAAGCCGAAGCGCGACGTCATCCTCATTCTCTCGGGCGACGAGGAAACGACCATGAAGACGACGGAGATGCTCGCCGCACAATTTCCCGACGCCTATATGCTGCTCAATGCGGACGGCGGCGGCGGCAATCTCAGCGAAGAGGGCAAGCCGACCTATTTCGCGCTGGAAGGCGCGGAAAAAGCCTATGGCGATTATACGCTGACCTTCACCAATCCCGGCGGCCACTCGAGTGCACCACGCCGGGAGAATGCGATCTACGAGCTCGCGGCGGCGCTCACCCGCATCGGCAATTACCAGTTCACGCCCCAATTGAACGACATCACCAGGGCTTATTTCGTCGCCGCCGCCGACCGCGCCGAACCGAAAATCGGAGCAGCGATGCGGGCCTTTGCCGCCAACCCCGCCGACAAGCAGGCGATCGCAACCCTGTCCGCCGATCCGGCTTATGTCGGCAAGATCGGCACCACCTGCGTCGCGACCATGGTCAATGCCGGCCATGCCCTCAACGCGCTGCCGCAGCGTGCGAGTGCCAATATCAACTGCCGGATTTTCCCGGGGACGTCCTTCAAGCAGATCGAAGACGAATTAGTGAGGGTCGCCGCCGACCCGAAGATGCAGATCCAGTTCATCGCCACCGGCACCACCGCGAGCCCCGCCTCGCCCATGCGCGCAGACGTGACCGCCGCGGTCAAGGAAGGCCTGGCGTTCGGTTACCCCAACGTGCCGATCATCCCCAGCATGTCATCGGGCGCCAGCGACAGCATGTGGTTCCGCGTGCGCGGCGTGCCGAGCTATGGCGTCGCGCCGATCTTCCTGAAGGATTCGGACGATTTTTCGCACGGGCTGAACGAGCGGACGCAATTGTCCAATATCGAGCCGGGGGTCGCCTACTGGAAGGTGCTGATCAAGCGGCTGTCGAACTGACTTCAGCCAGCGCGTTGAGGCGAGAGGCCGACGCCTCTCGCCTCAGGCCGATCAGAACCGATAGCCCATTCGGACGCCGAACGTCTGCGGCCGGTAGACATAATAATAGGACCGCTGCGAACAGGAGCCGCACTCCTGCGAAGAAGAGAGCTGCGCCCGCTTGTCGAACACGTTGGAGGCGAATAATTCTGTGGTGATATTGCCCCAATCATAGCCCACGGCGAGATCAACCAGGTCATAAGCGTGCAGCCGGACCGGCGCATCATCCGTGCTGACGCCGATCCGCAATGCCGAGGACGCCGAGCTGGAATGCGTCCACAGCCCCTGCAGGTGCGCCTTGCCCGCGCCGAGCGCCCATTCGTAGCGGGCGATGCCGCTCGCCTTGAATTTGGGCGTTACCGGCAGGCGCGTCCCCTTGGGTGCGACGATCGAATTATCCGTGTCGGTGCAGGCGAAGCTCGGATCGTCGATGGCGCAGAGATTGCCGCGCAGCTTGCCGTCGAGATAGGCGCCGCTGGCGGTCAGCGTCAGCCCGCTGACCGGATAGACGCTGATGTCGGATTCGATGCCGCGGATGCGGGCATTCGGCCCGTTATGGATTTCGGTGAAACTGTTCGCACCGAGGAAGCTGTACTGGAACGCTTTCCAATCCTCCTGGAAGATCGCGCCGTTCCAGCGGAATTTGCGATCGAACCATGACGTCTTCCACCCGACTTCATAATTGGTGAGATAATCGGGCTTATAGGGTTCGAGCGAGCCGCGGCGATTGATGCCGCCTGGCCGGAAGCCGCGCGACCAGGTCGCATAGACCATATGGTCGGGATCGACCTTCCACGTCAGGTTGAGTTTGTGGATGAAGCCGTCATCCTTGGCGCGGCGCGGCTTGACCTTGCCGTCGACCGGGACACCAAGATTGGTACAGGGTGCGCCGGCTTCGTCGGCCGGCACGAGCGTACCGCCGGGATTGTCGCGCACGGTGGTACCGTCGGTGTTGAAGCACCCTGCCACGCCGGTGCGTGAACTGCCGGCCCCGTTATATGGCGGCCCATCCGGGTTACGGCCGAAGCCAAAGAAGCCGATCAGCGAGTTGTCGAACTTGTAATAACGCACGCCGCCGGTGACGGTCAGGTTGGGGAGGATGTCATAGGACGCCTCGCCGAACGCCGCATAATCCTTGTCGAGGCGATGCTGCTGCGTCAGCCACAACGTGCCCGGATAGCCGTTCACCGACAGGTCGTCGGCAAGCCCGGGCACCTGATAATCCTGGCGAATATTGTGATATTGCCGCTGGTAGAACAGGCCGCCGACGACGCGGAACGGCTTGTCCGCCGGTGACGAGATACGAAGCTCCTGGCTGAGCTTGTTGAACTTGTCGGTACCGACGATACGCTGCACCGGCACGATCTGGTTGCCCGCATTATCCTGATAATAGAAGTAGTTGGCCAGGCCACCATAGCTTGCATACATGGCGTCGTACGCTTCGGCATAGTCGGTATAATCGCTCGAGGAATTGATCTTCCGCTTCAGGTAGGCGCCGGAATAGGTCAGGTCCCAATTGCCGATCTTGCCCTCGATCGTCAGCGCGCCCTGAATGAAGCGGTCGTGATTATATTCGGGCCGGAAATGCTGGACCTTAAGGTCCCCGACTGATCCGTCGGTGCCGAAAGCGCCATGGTTCTTCTGATCCTGGCCGAATGCGGTCGCCGTGGCGGTCCAATTGTCGTCGAGGTCGATCTTGAGCGCGGCGCGGCCGCCCCACACATCGACGTCGTTGTAATTCTTCTTCACGAAATCGTCGTTGTTGATCGTGATGCCGGGATTGAAGCCGCCGGCACCGTCGGACGCTCCGAGGAAGGTTCGCGTACCGGGGACATTGTCGATGAAGCCGGCGTCATGCTCGTAAAAGCCGACGATCCGGATCGCGGCATTTTCCGACAACGGATGGTTGATGAAACCTTCGATCTTGCCGCCCTGGCTGCCCTTGGTGACCTTGTTTCCCTCGACATCGATCCCACCGTAGGTGCTGCTCGTATCGGGCTTGTTGGTGATGATGCGCAGCGTGCCGCTTTCCGACGAGGCGCCGTAAAGCGTCCCCTGCGGCCCGGACAGGGCCTCGATCCGGGCGATATCATAAATGTGGACGTCGAGATTGCCGCCGATGGTGGTGATCGGCTGTTCGTCCAGATAAACGCCGACCGACGGAAGCGAGCCCGAATGGTTGCCATCCCCGCCGGAAGCCGCGCCACGGATATAGACCGTCGTCACGCCCGGCTGGGTGGTCTGGAACGAAACACTCGGCAGCTGGCGCGTGAATTCGTTGAAATTGGTGATGTTGAGCTGCTCGAGCTTCTGGGTGCCGATCGCCTGGATACTGATCGGCACATTCTGCAGATTCTCGGAGCGCTTCTGCGCGGTCACCACGATTTCGTCGGGCCCGCTCGATATCTCGCTCGCGCTGGCCGCGGGCGTGCCGGTATCGGCGCTCGGCTTGTCCTGGGCCATGGCGCTGCCGCTGGTCCCGGCAAGAATAGTACCGGCCAGCAGCGCTGCCACGAAGCGGCTCTTCTCGCGCATAGGTATGACTCCCTGTATTCTTATTGGACGGGAGGCTGTTACTGAGCCGTTATGGTGTCAAGCGCTGCAGCGCGAAGAGCCGCTTTTGCGGTGCAGCATTGCAAACATGTCACGCTGGATCCGGGTAAGCCGCAACCAGCGATCCGAGCGCCTCTTTGAGTGGATCCAGCCACGGCTCGAAGTGGCGCCATTGCTCCATGCCTTCACGGAATATGGGGCGACGTACTTGCTCCGACGAGGCCGTGCGTACCGCACGATCCGTTTCGTGAAAGCGCAACGTCGCGGGCTCGAACGGCAGTCGGGCATGCGCCAATATCGCACGCACCTGGCTTTCGGTATCCTCTACCATCGCTTCGTAGAAGACGCGGTGGACATAGCCCGGCAATGCGGCGTCGAAATGGTCCATAAGCCGCACGTAATCGGCATAGTAATGGGCGATATCACGCAGATCGTAAGTGAAGGTCTGGCCGCGCGCGAAATGCTGTTTGAAATTGGAGAAGCAGCAGCCGAGCGGGTGGCGGCGGGCATCGATGACGGTGGCGTTTGGCAGGATCAGTTTGATGAAGCCCACATGCGCCCAATTGTTCGGCATCTTGTCGACGAAGCGCGGCCGATCGGTCTTGCGCTGGATGCGCGTCCTTTCGAGATATTCCTCGCCGAGTGCGCGCGCCTCCTTTGCGCTCAGCGCTGCCATGCCCGACAGCCCGACCCGCGTCGCCAAGGCGGCAATATCTGGCAGTTCGGTAGTGCCCTCCACGCCGCTGTGGCTGGCGAGGATCTGCTCGATCAGCGTGGATCCTGAGCGCGGCAGCGACACGACGAAGATGGGGTCATCTTGGGGAGCGCCCCACCCTGCCCGCTCGGCAAAAAACTCGGGCGTGAACAGCGCGCGCTGACGGTCGACTGCCGTGCTCAGTTCGTCCGGATCATAGTCGATCAGCGCACGGCGCTGGCGATTGGCCTCGGCATAATGCGCGAAGGACGACGCATAATCGCCGGCATCTTCCTCCGCCTTGCCCAGTGCGAATTGGAGGTGGAAGCGGTCTTCAGCGGACAGGCCGGGTACCGACAAGGCGCGTCGCATGGCCGTCAGGTCACCTTCTTCGAACCGCACGGTCTTGAGATTGGCAAGGCTCCACCACGCCTCGCCCAATGTCGGCTCGAGCTCCAGCGCGCGGCGATACGCCTCGACGCTCTCCTCCTGCTGGCCGATCGTCTTCAGCGAATGACCCAGGCTCATCCACACCTTGGGCTGGTTGGGGTAGGTAACCAATACTTGCCGGTAGAGCGCGATCGAGGGCTGGTATTCACCCAATCGGGCCAGCGCGGCGGCTTTCAGGTTGATGTACGAGGGGTGGCCCGGCTCGCCGTGGAGCAATTTATCGATCTCGCCGATCGCCTCGGCCGAACGGCCCTGACGATGGAGCGCGATCGCCAGATTGTGCCGCGCCGCCGCGAAGCCGGGCGCCAGCTCGAGCGCCCGCCGCAGCAACGTCTCGGCATCCTTGTTGCGCCCGATGCGGCCGGCCAGTTCGGCCAGCATCCGGATCGCACCTATGTCGGTCGGCCGCTCCTTGAGCCGCGAGCGCAGGATCGGTTCGGCGCGCGCGAGATCATTGTCTGCCAGCGCATCGGCTGCCGCCAAAAGCGCGGGATCGGCGGTCGAGGCGCGCAACGCCGCAAGATAGGCAGCATCGCCCCCTGCCCCATCCCCATCGAGATGTAGCTGATCCCCGAGCGCGCGCCAGGCATCGGCCGACTTCGGATCGGCTGCCGCAGCTGCGCGGAAAGCGAGCGTGGCCGCCGCCGCTTCGCCTTTGGCACGGTGCGCCTCTCCCGCGATCAGCAAAGCGGGGGCATGACGCGGCACGACGCGTAGGATCTCCCGCGCCTGCGCCAAGGCGAGATCCGGCTGCGCATTCAGCAGGCGCCGCGCGTGGCTGAGCGCTGTCGAGAGCGATGCGATCGGGTCTAGGGAAGGCGAGGCCATGCCCCAAGGAAGGATCGCGCGGGCGGCGCTGTCAACGCCGATCTTGCAGGCGAGCCCTGGCTGCGGCACGCTCTCCCCATGGCGACCGTGCTTCCCTTATCCAACATCGATCCCGACGAGGGCTGGAGCCTGCCCGCCTGGCTCTATTCCGACCCCGACTATTTCGAGGTGGAACTCAAGCAGGTGATCCGCCCATCGTGGCAGGTGATCTGTCATGTCAGCGACATCGCCGGTCACGGCGATTGGCACGGCCTCGATTATGCCGGCGAGAGCGTCGTCGCCGTGCGAGGCACGGATGGCGAAGTTCGCGCCTTCCACAATGTCTGCCGACATCGCGGTGCGCGGATCCTCGATGGCGCGCGCGGCTGCGCTAAACGCATCGTCTGCCCCTATCACGCCTGGACCTACGCCAGTGACGGGCGGCTGGTCGGCGTGCCGCAAAAGGAAAGCTACGATGCCGGCGTGCTGAACGGGGTCGGCCTGGCGCCGGTCGAGCATGAGATCTGGCAGGGCTTCGTCTTTGTGCGCCTCGAAGGCGGCGGGCCGAGCGTCGCGGAGATGATGGCGCCCTACGCCCACGAAGTCGCGCCTTACCGGTTCGATGAACTGCGCGCGCTTGGCCGGGTCACGCTGCGCCAGCGGACGGTCAATTGGAAGAATATCGCCGACAATTATTCAGACGGGCTGCATATCGCGGTCGCCCATCCTGGGCTCAAGCGGCTGATGGGCGATGGCTATGGCGTCGAATCCACGGACTGGGTGGATAAGATGTGGGGACCATTGGTCGATCGGCCTTCGTCCAACCCGTCCGAACATGCTTATGGCCGCTTCCTGCCGCACGTCGCGCACTTGCCCCAGGATCGGCAGCGGCTGTGGACCTATTTCAAGCTATGGCCAAACGTCGCCTTTGACATCTATCCCGACCAGGTCGACTTCATGCAATTCCTGCCGGTCTCCCCGACCGAGACTTTGATCCGCGAGATCAGCTACGCGATCCCGGATGACCGCCGCGAGATGAAGGCGGCCCGCTATCTCAACTGGCGGATCAACCGCCAGGTCAATGCCGAGGATACCGAGCTGGTCGCGCGGGTGCAGCAGGGCATGGCATCGTCCAGCTTTACGGTCGGACCGCTAAGCCGCGACGAAGTGGCGCTGCGAAATTTCGCGCGTCGGGTGCGGACCTTGATCCCGGAAGCGCGGCTGCATCAAACACCGCCGGCCGGCTGGACCGGCGCCTACCGCTGATCGAAGCGGCGGCCCTTTTCGGAAAGACTGCGAAAGGTGATCGACCAACGCGGCACGTCCATCGGCGCGATACTGTGTTCCCACTCATGCCGCACAGAGCCGCTGAGGTGATAAACGGAGCGAGGCACGAGCTCGACCGAAGCACGCTCAAACCCTAGCCCGGTCCGCCGCCGCAGGCGCAAGGTCGCCGGATTGCCGAGCGAGATACCAAGGACATGCTCAAACACCGGCCGATCCCGATGCCAGCCGATGCCGGCACCCGGATCGTAACGGATCAGCAGCGCCTGGACAAACTCCTCCGCCGCCATTCCGGCGAAGCCGGCGGCTTTCGAGCGCAACGGCAGCAACCATTCGGGAATCGGATCAGCCTTCGCGAACTGCGCGCGATCGAAATCGTAGTGCCACCCAAAACTGTGGGTCAGCCGCTTGCCCAGCCAGCCTTGAAACCGAAATGGCGCCAATTCTGTCGCGTCGATCGCGGCAATAAGAGCCGCTTCCTCGGAATCACTGATCAGGTTGTCGGCTACTACCAAGCCGGGCACCGGCGCGGCTTCAAATAGATCTTTCATAGCGATTATATAAGGATGCCTGGCAGGATCGCGAGCGTCGCGCGGTCTGGCATGCCCTCGAACGTCGTTCATTGCATGAACCGGGAGGCGCCGGGACGCGCTTGATGCCGCGCTGCTGCCCCTTTTGGTCATCGGGGGTTCATCTGCCGTCGCCATTGAATTTGGCACCACAAGCGGGGTCAGGGAGCGACTTTATAATGGTCATGACGGGTGCAATCCGGCATGAGAGCGCCCGACAGTCGCTCCTTTCGACACGCGCCATGCGGCGCCCGGATCGGCGGCGCCGCCACTTGCTTTGACCATAGCGCACAGGTCCCGACGGTCACCAAGACTTTACTTTCCACACTTTCAGCAGCGAGAATTCTTCATGCGCCTGGCGCTCACAGCAACCTGCATCACCACCCTTGCAACTCTTCTCGCGGCTGAAGCGCGCGCCGATACGACGATCAGCACCGCCACCACCGCGCCGGTCCGCACCTCTACCGCTGGCAATATCAGCATCACGGCCGACGGTTCGATCACGCCTACCGCGGCGGGTAATGCGGTTACGATCGACAGCAACAATACCGTCACCAGCGCAGGCAAGATCACTTTTTCCGGCATCAATGATGCGGCCGGCATCGTCGCGGCGGGCGGTTTCACCAGCGGCATTACCAATTCGGGCGCGATCACGCTCGACGAAACCTATACCCGTACCGACACTAATGCCGACACTGTGCTCGACGGACCCTATGCCCAGGGCAGCAACCGCTATGCGATCCGCATCGACGGCACCACGCCCTTCACCGGCACGCTGAACAACACCGGCGTGATCACCGTTCGCGGCAACAATTCGGCCGGCATCTTTGCGGCCGCGCCGATCGTCGGCAACGTCACGACCAACACCGGGGCGATCACCGTCACCGGCAACAACGATTACGGTGTCCGGCTGGGATCGGTGACCGGAAATGTCGCTATCTCCAGCGCGATCAGCATGCTCGGCGGCAATTCCACGGGCCTCGCGCTGACCGGCAACGTCACCGGTCAGGTGGTGGTGCACGGATCGATCACGACCACGGGTTATAGCTCGACCGCGCTTCCGGCTGACGTCACCAAGCTCACCGCGGAAAACTTGCAGCAAGGCGGGTCGGCGATGGTCGTCAACGGCAACGTCGCCGGCGGCGTGCTGATTGCCGCCGCTCCGGCGGACACGACCAACACCACCGCCGACGTCGACAAGGACGGCATTGCCGACGCGACGCAGACAACCGCCACCTTCGTCACTTATGGCAGCGCACCTTCGCTGCTGATCGGGTCGACGGCCGCACCGGTTACGCTCGGGGTCTTCTCCGGCGATACGAACGGGCTGATCATCAACGGTAAGATCGCCGGCGTCGGCGTCTATTCCGGCATCAGCGCCACGGGCGCGCAAGTCGGAGGCCTCGGTGCACCCGTCACCGTCAATGGCGGCATCGCCGTCGGTGGCCAGATTGCCGGCAGCGCCAACGGCGCGGCGGCTTACGGCCTGCGCCTGGGAGCCGGGGCGACCACACCGAAGCTCACCGTTACCGGCAGCATCGGCGCGGGCGCGACTGCAACTGCCGGTGGCAGCTCGGTCGGCGTTCAGATCGATGCCGGCGCCACGCTGCCTACGATCGCCAACAGCGGCACGATCTCGGCGCAGACGACCGCCGCAACCGGCGCTTCCACCGCCATTCTCGATAAGAGCGGAACGCTCGCCAGCGTCACGAACAGCGGCTCGATCCTCGCTTCGAGCACCGACGGCACGCAGCGCGCGATCGACGCTTCGGTCAACACGACCGGCTTCACCTATACGCAGGCGCTGGCCACTTCGACCCAGACTACGCTTCCCGCCCTCAGCGGCGGCCTCGTTACGGGC
Source organism: Sphingomonas crusticola (assembly GCF_003391115.1). NCBI lineage: Bacteria > Pseudomonadati > Pseudomonadota > Alphaproteobacteria > Sphingomonadales > Sphingomonadaceae > Sphingomonas > Sphingomonas crusticola. Next base: position 3,216,900 of record NZ_QTJP01000001.1, on the reverse strand, counting down.
AGCGGCAACGATGTCGTCAGCGCGTCGGCCGGTGTGATCTCATCGAAGATGGCGCTCGGCGCGGGTAACGACACCATCGCCTTGAGCGGCACCACCGCGGCCGTGATCGACGCGACGCTGGGCGACGGCAATGACAATGTGACGTTGTCCGGCACGAGCAGCTATTCGGGCTCGATCGATTTCGGTGCGGGCAACAACACGCTGACGATCGGCACCGGCTCGGGCTTCTTCGGCAAGTTCATCAATACGAACGGCGCGGCGCTCAACGCTGCGGTCGCGCTCAACGGCGGCACGCTCGCGTTCAACACGACCGACACCTCGACCATGAGCAGCCTGAACGTCAGCGGCGGCACGATCGGGGTGGTGCTCGATCCAACCACGCCCGCCGCGCACACGCTGATCAACGTTACCGGCGCGACCACCTTCACCGGCCCAGCGACGCTGGCCGTATCGCTGGTGAAGTTCGGCTTGACTTCGGGCAGCACCACCGTGCTGCAGAGCGGATCGCTGGTCGGCGCGAACAATTTGTCGCTCTCGATCAGCAACCTTCCCTATCTGTTGAAGGGGTCGCTCGCGACCGACGCGACGGCGGGCACGGTCGGCGTCGCGATCCAGCGCAAGACCGCGACCGAGTTGCAGCTGCGGCGCTCCGAGGCTGCGAGCTATGACGCCGTCTTCTCGGCGATCCAGAGCAACACCACGCTGTCGACCCTGTTCCTCGGCCTGACCGAACGCGACCCAACCCTGCTTCACTATCGCGAAATGCTGCCCGACCATCAGGGCGGCGTCTTCGATGTGCTGAGCGAAGGCAGCCGCGCACTGGCGCCGACCGAGAATGTGACACCATGGGCGACGCTCGGCCGCGTCAGCCTGTGGGCGCAGCAGGCACTGTGGGACGAGCACCAGGGCGCCAACGACACGCCCGGCAATGGCGGTAGCGGCTGGGGCCTTACCGGCGGTGGCGATCTCGCCATCGGCGACAATAGCCGCGCGGGCATCTCGATCGGTTACATCCACGGCGACGTGCGCGACAGCGGCGCCAATGAGGTCAGCGCCAACCAGTTTGGCGGCGGTCTCCATTGGTATAGCGGTTGGGGCGGCCTGAAGCTTACCGCCTACGGCAGCGCCGGCTATGTCCGCTTGTCGGAAACCCGTTCGCTCTCCGGTGCGACCGATACGTCGCCGTCGATCCTGACCAGCAAGGGCAAGTGGAACGGCATCAATGCCGCGGCAGGAGCCAAGGCAAGCTATGAGTGGACGGCTGGGGCCTTCTACCTGCGCCCCTCGGCCTTGCTGACTTACAACCGCCTGTCGGAAAGCTCGCATAACGAAACCGGCGGGGGCGCAGGCTTCGATCTCGCCGTCGCCAAGCGCACCAGCAGCGAAGCGGCCGCAACCGGCATGCTCGCCGCCGGCATCAACTTCGGCAATCGTACCGATCCGGAAGCCACCACCCTGCGGCTCGAGCTGGAAGGCGGTCGCCGCCAGATCCTGAGCTCCGATCTGAATGGCACGCGCGCGCATTTCACCGGAGGCAGCGATTTCACGCTGTTGCCGGAGGACCGCAAGAGCGGCTGGGTCGGCGGTGCCAATGCGTCGCTCGGATCGTCGAGCTTCCGCTTCATCGCATCCGGCGTGGTGGAGACCCGCAGCAACGGCCAGCGCATCTTTTCGGGACGCTTCGGCTTCCGCGGATCCTTCTAGTCGATCGATCGGAAGCGCTGGGCCCCTGCCCGGCGCTTCGCCGACCGCATCTATTTGCCAGCCCATCCACCACCCGCGTCGGTGCCGGCCTCCTGCCAGCCGCCGCCGAGTGCGCGAAACAGATCGACCTGCGCCGAGGCGACCGCGTATTGTGACTGGGCCAACGCAGCCGCAGCTTCGGCGTCGGTGCGTTCTGCGTCGATCAGCGTCAGGTAATCGACCTGCCCCTCACGCTGACGCGCCTGCACGATCCGCGATGCGCGCGCCGCATCGTCGTGCGCGGTCTTCAACGCCTGACGGCGGTTGAGCGACTGGGCATAAGCCGACAATGCGGTGTCGGTCTCCTGCAGCGCACGCAGCACTGCGCCATCGAAAGAAGCGAGCGATCCATCGCGGTCCGCCCTCGCCTCTGCGATGCGGGCCCGTGCGGCCGACTGGTTGGGGAAATTCCAGCTGATCAGCGGACCCAACAGCCAGCGTAATGGGCCGCCGCCGAACAAATTCGAGAAACCCGTGCTCGACTGGCCGATCGAGCCGCCGAGGACGATGCGCGGATAAAGGTCGGCCGTGGCGACGCCAATCCGCGCTGTATTGGCTGCGAGCCGTCGTTCGGCGGCACGGACATCGGGACGCCGCGCCAGCAAAGTCCCGCCGTCTCCCACCGGGATGAGCTGACGAATCTCTGGGGTCGTGTCGCGCGCGGTCGCGACCGACGGCAATGCGTCCGGCGTGCGCCCGGTGAGCATCGCCAGGCGATATAGTGCCGCTTCGCGCTGGGCGATCAGAGGCGGAATTTCGGCCCTGCGTTGATCCGCGAGCGTCGCGAGGCGAACGACATCCAGCCGCTCCGCCCGCCCTGCATCCAGGCGCTTTTGTGTGATGCCAACGGAATGATCGAGCAACGCGACGATCGACTGCGCTACTTTGATCTGCTCGGCGGCCGAGGCGGCTTCCACATAAGCGCCGATCGTCTCCGCGACGATCGAAACCCGCACGGCGTCGACATCGGCTGCCGCGGCGCCGACATCGCCATGCGCGGCTTCGATCTCGCGCCGTACACGGCCGGACAGGTCGAGTTCGTAGGAGACGTCCAGTCCGGCATCGACCTGCCAGTCGTTACGCTTCGTCCCCGGCAGGCGCTGATCGGAAGGCAGTCGGCCGTAAGCGGGGCTGGCGCTGAGTGTGGTCTGCGGTAGCAGGTCGGAACGGGCGCCGCGCAGCGACGCCTTGGCGCGATCCAGCCGCGCCACTGCCACCCGGATGTCGGTGTTGGCGGCCAGCGCATCGCCGACCAGTCCGTCGAGCACCGGATCGTCGTAGAGTTTCCACCACTGACCTGGCGTCTGCGCGTCGCTGACCGGCGCACTGGCCGTGAGTAGAGGCGCCTGTGCATTGGCCGCAGGCAAAGGCGGCACGTAATTCGGGCCAACCGAACAGGCGACCAGCGCCAGTGCCGAGACGGCCGGAAGCAATTTGACGAAAGTCATGACATTTTCCTTATTCGGCCGGCTGCAGCGCGAGGCTGCCGGCCTGGCCGCCGCGGCGACGGGCAAAGCGATCGCCCAATGCGCGGCAGACAACGTAGAAGGTCGGCGTGAAAATCAGGCCGAAGCCGGTCACGCCGATCATGCCGAAGAAGACAGCCGTGCCGAGCGCCTGGCGGAGTTCCGAGCCCGCCCCCTTGGCGATCACGAGCGGCACTGCGCCGAGGATGAACGCGAAGCTGGTCATCAGGATCGGCCGCAGGCGGGTGCGCGCAGCATGGACCGCGGCATCGACCGGCGACATGCCCTGTTCTTCCTCCGCCTGTTTGGCGAACTCGACCACCAGGATCGCGTTCTTCGCCGCCAGCGCGATCAGCACGACCAGCCCGATCTGCGTGAGGACATTATTGTCCATGCCGCGCAGGTTCACGCCGGTCATCGCCGCCAACAGGCACATCGGCACGATCAAGACGATCGCCAGTGGCAGCGTCAGGCTTTCATATTGCGCCGCCAGCACCAGGAAGACGAACACCACTGCCATTGCGAAGACCAGCGCGGACGTGCTGCCGGCCGCCTTCTGCTGATAGGCGATGCCGGTCCATTCGTGACCGTAGCCCGCAGGCAAAGTCTTGTCGGCCAGCGCATCCATAGTCTTGAGCGCTTCGCCCGACGACGTGCCCGGTGCGGTGTCGCCATCAACCTCGACCGCCGGGAAGAGATTGTAGCGCGTTACGCGATACGGCCCGGTCTTGTCCTTGAAGGTTGCGACCGATCCGATCGGCACCATCGCGCCGGAATTCGAACGCGTCTTCAGGTTGGCGATGTCGGCGGTCGTGTTGCGGTACCGCGCGTCAGCCTGCGCGGTGACGCGATAGGTGCGGCCGAGCAGGTTGAAATCGTTGACGAACGCCGAGCCGAGATAGACCTGCAAAGCTTCGAACACGCGTTCCGGCGGCACGCCCAGCAGATCGGCCTTGCGCCGATCGATATCGGCGAAGATGCGCGGCGTGTTGGTCGCGAAGAAGGTGTAGATCTGCTTCAGGCCCTTGGTCTGATTGGCCTGGCCGATCAGACCATAGCTGACGGCGCCAAGGTCGTTATAGCCGTGGCCGCCCTGGTCCTGGACCATGATGCGATAGCCGCCGGCGGAACCGATACCTTGGATCAGTGGCGGCGGGACGATCAGCAGCCGGGCTTCGGTGATGTCGGCGGTCGCCTTCTGCGCTTCGCCCATGATGCTGCCGAGCGAGACCCCGAGCTTCTTGCGCTCCTCGAAGCTCATCAACGGGACGTAGGCCGCGGCAGTGTTCGGGGCGAGAGTCTGCGACGGCCCGTCGAAGCCGGCGAGCATGACCGAACCCTTGACCCCCTTGAGCGGCAGGATGCGCGCGGCAACCTTCTTCATCACGGCATCGGTGCGCGCGATCGAGGATCCGGGCGGCAGCTGGATCACGGTCAGGAAATAGCCCTGATCCTGCGCCGGCACGAAGCCGGTCGGCGTGGCCCAGAAAACGCCCACGGTGAGCGCGATCAAGCCCGCATAAGCCAGCATCATGCGACCCGGCCGCAGCACCAGCCGGTGCGTCAGGCGCCCATAGCCCTGGCTAAGCCGCTCGAACCCACGGTTGAACCGGCCGCCCGCAGTGCGGATCGCACGCCGCCAGCGTGGGCCGCCTTCGTCCTGCGCCGCGTGCGGCTTGAGCAGGATTGCGGCAAGCGCCGGGGAAAGCGTAAGCGACAGGACGAGCGAAATGATCGTTGCCGACGAGATCGTGACCGCGAACTGGCGATAGAAGGCGCCGGACAGACCGCTCAGGAACAAGGTCGGCACGAACACCGCGCACAGCACCAGCACGATCGCCACCAGCGCCGTCGAAACCTCGTCCATCGACGTTCGCGCCGCCTCGAGTGGCGTGAGCCCGCGTTCGAGGTTCCGCTCGACATTTTCGACCACGACGATGGCGTCATCGACGACGATGCCGATCGCCAGCACCATGCCGAACAGCGACAGGTTGTTGAGCGAATAGCCGACCGCCTCCAGCACCGCGAAGGTCCCGATCAGCGAGACCGGGATGGCCACGATCGGAATGATCGCCGCGCGCCACTTCTGGAGGAATATGAGGATGACCAGCACGACCAGGATCATCGCCTCGGCCAGCGTATGCTTCACCGCGTCGATCGACTGCGAGATGAATTCGGTCGGATTGTAGATCACGCGATAGGCGAGACCCTGCGGGAACTTGCCCGACATTTCCTTCATCGCGGCGGAGACACCTTCGGCGGCGGCGAGCGCGTTCGATCCGGGCCGTTGGAAGACGGCGACGATCACGGTCGGCTTGCCGCTGAGATAGGTGTTGGTGCCGTAATCCTGCGCGCCGAGCTCGACGCGTGCGACATCGGAGACACGCACCTGATGTCCATCGGGATCGGTGCGGACGACCACGTCCCCGAACTGCTTTGGATCCGTCAGGCGGCCTTGCGTCTCGACGTTGAGCTGGAAGGCCTGGCCCGTGTCATAAGGGGGCTGCCCTAGCGCGCCGGAAGCGACCTGCACGTTTTGCGCGCGCAGCGCCGACACGATGTCGCCCGCGGTCAGGCCCAATGCCGCCGCACGGCCGGGATCGATCCACACGCGCATCGAGAAGTCGCGGCTGCCGAACAATTGCACGTCGCCGACGCCGTCGATCCGCGCCAGGCGGTCGCGCACCTGGGTCAGGGCGTAGTTGGAGATATAGCCGCGATCGAGGCTGTCGTCGGGCGAGATCAGGTTCACGACCATCAGGAAGTCGGGCGAAGTCTTCTTGGTGACGACGCCAAGCCGCTGAACTTCTTCCGGCAGGCGCGGCACGGCGACCGCGACGCGGTTCTGGACCAGCACCTGCGCGGCGTCGAGGTCGGTACCGATCTTGAAGGTGACGGTGACGACCAGCTTGCCGTCGCCGGTCGATTGCGACGACTGGTACAGCATGTTGTCGACGCCGTTAATCTCCTGCTCGATCGGCGCGGCGACCGTCTCGGCCACCGTCTCCGCGCTTGCGCCCGGATAATTGGCGGTCACGGTTACGGTCGGTGGCACGATGTCCGGATATTGCGAGATCGGCAGCGCGAAATAGGCAAGCGCGCCGACGATGGTGATCGCGATCGCGATCACCGCGGCGAAGATCGGCCGCGTGATGAAAAAGCGCGAAAAGCGCATGATCTTTGTCCTGTTGGTCCGGCTTAGCGGGCGAAAGTGGCTTGGGCTGCGGCCGGAGCGATGGCGGACGGCGTCGCATCGGCACCCGCTTCGGGCGCGATCTTGCCGGGATGGGCATCGACCGGCATGCCGGGCAGCGCCATTTGCGTTCCGCTGATGATGACCTTGTCGGTCGGCGAAATGCCGGAAGCGATGACGCGCAACCCGTCGACGACGGGGCCGAGCTGCACCGGTTTGACGGCGACCTTGCCGTCCTTGCCGACAACCAGCAAAGTTTTGCGCGCCTGATCCGTCTGGATGGCGGAATCCGGCACCAGCAATGCGCGCTGCGTGCCACCGCTCGCCAGACGCATGTTTCCGAACATGCCCGGCGTCAGGAAGTAATTGGGATTGGGCAATACTGCCCGCCCCCGGATCGTGCCCGATCGAGGATCCAAGCCGTTGTCGGTGAAGTCGAGCCTGCCCTTCCAGCGATAGCCCGCTTCGTCCTGCAATTGAATTTCCACCGGCGATGCAGCCGTACCGGCGGCACGGGCCCGCTGCGCCTTGATGAACAACGCCTCCGACCCATCGAACGAGAAGTAGATCGGATCGAGCGCGTTGATCGTGGTGAGCAGGCTTCCCGCCGTGCCCTCGCCGCCCGCAACCTGATTGCCGGCGTCGACGCGACGATCGGAGATGCGGCCTGAGATCGGCGCGCGTACCTGCGTGAATTCAACATCCAATGCCTTATCCCGCGTTCGGGCATCGGCCGCCGCCACCGCGGCCTGGGCGGCCTGTACGCGCGCCCTCAAGGCATCGACTTCTCCGGCGGAGATCGCCTCGTCGCCGACCAGCCGGTTGGCGCGGGCGAGGTCGGCGCGGGCCAGTGCCAGCGTGCTGCGCGCACTGGCGCCATTGGCACGGGCTTCGGCCAGCGCGGCCGCAAACGGGCGCGGGTCGATCGTGAACAGCAACTGGCCCTGGCGGACGATGTCGCCGTCCTTGAAGTGAACGCCGACGACCTGGCCCGAAACGCGCGGCCGGACCTCGACCGTCTTGCTCGGCGCGAAGCGCCCGACATAATCGTCCCAGGCGCGGACGTCGCGCGCCAGCGGGCTGGCGATCGTGACGTTGGCCGGCGGCGGAGCGGCCGCAGCCGGGGCCTGATGCGTCAATTTCCAGGCTCCGCCGGCAACCAGCAGGGCTGCGACGACCGCGACGCTGCCGTTACGCACCGAGCGCGATCGGGCTGATCGCGCTTCGGCATCCTTATCGGCGTGGATGTCGTGGGTAAGCATGTTCATGCCGCGGAACTCCGGCGACGCTCGAGGCGCTTCGAAGCGACGCTGGCGAGCAAGGTTTCGAATTGGCCGGTCGAGAAACCGGCAGCGAGGAAGCGTTTGATCTCGGACACGGGCAGCGTGTAGCCGCGGCGCCAGGCATGGACGGCAACCCGACGCAAAGCTTCGAGCCGCGGGTCGGCCAGCGTGGATTCACGGCCAAGTCCGAACAGGCTGCCAAGCGCACGGGCAATGGGTCCGGGGGTGCTTAGGCTCGAAATGCTGTCGCGCCGCGACAGGGCGATGACGGTCCATTCCAGCGGGCTGAAATCGACCTTGCCTTCATCCTGGGCAGCCCACGGTGCCGGCACGGAATGCGCACCGGCGATCGCGAAGGCGGATGCGTGATCGAGATAAGCCATGATGTTTTCCCTTCTTATCTTCTCAAGGCAGCCGCACTCACTCACTAGCCGCAGGAATGCGGCCAGGTTCGCCGGCGGGCGGCGCAAGTCCTCGACGGCGAGCGGATACGCTGCTCGCGTCGGTCGATTTTACTGTTGGTTGGGGCGGGCCGGAGCCTGCGGATTACTGGATCGGGTTCTTCATTCAGGCGGCTCCTTTACGGTTCGCCACTTCAATACCGATCGGTATATAACGCTCTGCTGCGACGCGTCAACGGCTTTTTATACCGCTTAGTACTTTTTTATGTCAACGCCCCGGCCAGGTGCGCATCGCCATATCGACTAAGCTCTTGAGTTCCTGCGCAGAAGCCCCCGTACCGGACTGTACTGACAGCCCCTGCAGCACCGCGGTCATGTAGCGTGCCAGCGCTTCCGGCTCGATGTCCGCAGGCAAATCGCCCTCTGCCTTATACTCCTCGAGTCGCGAAATCAGCGCGTCGCGGGAGGATTTCTGGCGTTCGATCACGCAGTCCCGGATCGGCGACGGTTCCTGTCCGCATGCGACCGAACTGATCACGCCAAGACATCCCTTGGGGTTGCAGCTGCTGGTCTGCATTTCGAGCGCGCCCATCAAAAGCCGCTCCGCCATCCTGCGTGATGTCGGCTCCTTCAGCGCCTCGGCCATATAAGCCATCTTCTCACGCTCGTAGAGGTCGAGCGCCTTTTTGAAGAGTTCTTCCTTATTGCCGAACGCGGCATAAAGGCTGGGCTTGGCGATCCCCATCTCAGAGGTAAGCTCGGCCATCGAGGCGCCTTCATACCCGCGCTGCCAGAAAACCCGCAGCGCCGCGGTCAGCGCCTCGTCAATATCGAATTCACGAGGACGCCCCTTGGGCGTGAGACAAGAGAGAACGCTTTCCATACCGGGCGGTATATAGTGAAGATTGTGTCTCGCGTCTAGCGTCATGCTCCATAAGTCACGGAAATACCGAGCGCTCTCCGTGCGCGCTGTTCCATCGCTTCAATGCGCGATAGGCTGGGGGGTGCAAGCAGCGGATCAGAACCGGCTCGCGAACGCCCGTGCAGCCGTTCGCCAAGGGCAATATGCAGTGGCCGATTCGTTGGCGCGCGAGACGCTGCGGCAATCCCCCGACGATATCGACGCGCTCGAAATCCTGTTCCTCTGCCAGCAAGCCCGCAACGATCGGCCGAATGCGGAAGCCACTCTCCGCCGCGTGATCATGCTGGCGCCTGGCCGGCAGTGGCCGCGCAGCGACCTTGCCCGGCTTTTGCTGGCAGGCGGGCGCAGGCCCGAGGCCGAGCATGTGCTGCGCGCCGCGCTGGCGGTGGACGAGAGCCATGCTGAAGCCCATGCCATGCTCGGCGCGTTGCTGTCCGAGCGCGAAATATTGGTACCGGGCGCACATCACCTTCATCGCGCGATCGCGCTGGCCGGGCGGCACCCCCAGCTTCTCGCCAATCTCGGCCGCAATCTCATGCGACAGGGCAAGCTTGGGGAAGCCGAGCCTCTCCTGCAGGATGCCATTGCCGCCGCGCCGGACATGCTCGCGCCCCTCGTGCATCTGGCTGAACTGGCCGAGCAGCGTGACGAGTTCGATCGGGCGGCTTCCTTGCTGGACCGCGCGGAAACCATTGCACGGCGCGAGGGGCGCGACGTCACGGCCCAGCGCGCTCACCTGCTCAGCCGCACCCGGCAATGGCGCGCCGGTCTCGCCTTGCTTGATGCCGTTGCCGACCTCTCCGGCACACCGCTGCTGCTGCGCGCGCGGCTGCGCGACCGCGCTGCCCGCTATGACGAGGCGTGGTGCGACGCGGTGCAAGCGAAGGCGCAACTCGCGCAGGCCCGGGGGCACGTCTACGCCGCCGAAGCGGTTGCGCGCGACTTCGAAACGTTGGCCGCGCTTGCCGCGCGGCTGAGCGAGCTTACCCCGGCGCCCACGCGTAACGACGTTGCCCAGCCGATTTTCATTCTCGGCTTCCCCCGTTCGGGAACGACAATGACGGAGCAGGTGCTGGCCAGCCATTCGCGGATTCGCGCCGGAGGGGAATTGCCGTTCGTGGCCGAACTGCCGACGCTCATCCAGGGATGGACGGGTCTACCCTTTCCGGCCGCGCTCGAGCAGTTGAAGGATGACGCCGGCATCGTCACACGCATACGCGACTTCTACCTCGCACAGGCGGAGGCCTACGGGCTGCTTGCCGAAGGCGCGGACTTCTTCACCGACAAGATGCCGCTCAACGAAGTCTACCTGCCGCTGCTGCGCCTCGCTTGCCCTGCGGCACCGCTGATTGCGGTTCAACGCGACCCCCGCGATATTCTGGTGTCGGCGATGCAGCACGACATGACGCACGGCTTGCACTGCACGTATCGGCTGGAAGACGCCGCGCGCCATCTGGCATCCGTGTCAGACCTCACCGAACGATATCTTTCCGCCGGTATCGCCCCTTACGCATTTCGCTACGAAAGCTTCATAGCCGACCAGAAGGTCGAGACCGCGAGGCTGATGGGCTTTATCGGCCTTCCTCCAGAGCCCGCGCAGACCGCATTCCACCAAAGCCGCCGCCATGCACCGACGCCAAGCTATGCTCAGGTGCGTGAGCCGCTCCACAACCGGGCGGTCGGACGGTGGCGCAATTATACCGGGCAACTTGCGCCGGTCGCGCCGCTCCTCGATCGGCCGATCGCGCGCGGCGGTTACTGACGCAGGGCTGCCGCGAGCGGGATAGCATCCGCGCCGACGATCAGGTGAACGATGCCGTCGGCGGGCACCGCGATCGCCCGCGTGCCCAGCGCTTGCAGTGCGGCGGCATCGATCCGGTCGACATCCCGCAGCTTTAGCCAGACACGGCTCGAGGCTGCGCCTGCCTCGAGCAGATTGTCACGCCCTCCGATCGCAGCGAGCCAAGATCTGGCATCGACCTGCGCGACGGGGATTGCCGCTTGCTGCCCTGGTGTCGGAGCGGGTGCAGCGAGTGTCCCGGCGGCGGCGCGCATCTCCGTGGCAACCTGGTCGGCAATCGGCCCCAGCACGACCTGGAGACCCTGCGCGCTGGGGCGTAGCAGGCCCCGCGCGCCAAGCGCCTTGAGCCGCGGCTCATCGACATTCGCCTGATTTACCACCAGCAGCCGCAGCCGCGTGGTGCAGGCATCGATGCTCGAGAGGTTGGACGATCCGCCGAGCGCGGCAATAAAGGCAGCCCCGCGATCACCCGCGGCGACCGGCGCGGCGATCGCCTCCGTCTCGCGGCCAGGCGTGTTCAGGTTGAAGCGGCGGATCGCAAAGCTGAACGCGACATAGTAAATGCCGAAATATGCCAGCCCGACCGGCAGCAGCAGCAACGGCCGCGTCGCCTTGGTGAAGTTGAGCACATAATCCAGCGCACCCGCCGAGAAGGTGAAGCCCAGCTTCACCCCGAGCAGGTCCATCACCACGAAAGCAGCACCGGTCAGCAGCATGTGCACCGCGTACAAAGCGGGCGCCAGGAAGATGAAGCTGAACTCGATCGGCTCCGTCACGCCGGTGAGGAAAGCGGTCAAGGCCATCGACAGCAGCAGGCCGCCCACTGCCTTGCGACGCTCGGGCAAGGCCGCGCGATACATGGCCAGGCATGCCGCGGGCAGGCCGAACATCATCACCGGGAAGAAGCCTGCCATGAAGCTGCCGGCGGCCGGATCGCCCGCGAAGAAGCGCTTCAAATCTCCGGTCGAGCCATGGAAATCGCCGACGATGAACCACACGACGTTGTTGAGGATATGGTGAAGGCCGGTGATGATCAGCAGCCGGTTGAACACGCCGTAGAGGAACAGCCCGACCATGCCCGAATGGATTACGATGCGGCTGAGCCCATCGACCGCTGCGGCGATTGGCGCATAGCCGAAGCCGACGATTGCAGCGAGGAACAGCCCGGCGAAACCCGATACGATCGGCACGAAGCGGCGGCCGCCGAAGAAGGAAAGATAGTCCGGCAATTTGATGGCCGAATAGCGGTTATAGGCTGCCCCCGCCGCAAGGCCCGACAATATGCCGACGGGCACCGACAATTTGTCGATCGCCTTGGTGCGGTAGGCTTCGCTGGCGAGATCCGCCGCCTCCTTGGCCAAACCCGCAATCACTTCGGCCGGCACCGGCAACAGGGTCGCCGCACCGCGCGTGGCGATCAGGAAGCAGACCAGACCGGCAAGCGCGGCCGCGCCATTGCCGTCCTTGGCCAGCCCCGCGCCGATCCCGGCCGCGAACAGCAGGCCGAGATTGTCGAACACGGCGCCACCCGCCGCCGCAACGAACGGCAGGTTGAGCAAATCCGGCTGGCCGAGGCGCAGCAGCAGACCGGCGATGGGCAATACCGCGATCGGCAGCATCAGCGCGCGCCCGAGCGGCTGTAGCGATTCCAGCGAGAACTTCACGCTAGGCCTCCCATGAAGGCACGAACCAGCTCGCGCACGACAGCGGCGCTCGCCGCATCGCAGGCGCGGGCGGCGAGGATCATCGCGCCCTGCATATCGATCCGCCGAACGATCTGCTTGATTTCGGCAACGGCGGCCGGCGGCACCGATAATTCGGTCACGCCCAGGCCGACGAGGATCGCGACCGCTTGCGGATCCGCCGCGACGCCGCCGCACACGCCAGTCCATCGGCCATGCCGGGCGCCGCCATCCACCGTCGCGCGGATCAGCCGCAACACCGCCGGATGGAGCGCGTCGAGCCCGGCGGCGGTCCCTGCATTGCCGCGGTCCATCGCCAGCGCATATTGGCTGAGATCGTTGCTGCCGATGGAGAAGAAGGCCGCATCCGCCGCGAGCGTATCGGCAATCAACGCGGCCGCCGGTGTCTCGACCATGATCCCAAGCGGCGGCGCCGCGCGGCCCATCGCGATGGCTTCGCGATCAAGGATCGCCCGTGCTTCGGTGAGCTCGCTCGCGCTTGCAACCATCGGCAGCATAATCTTGAGACCAGGGGCATCGACACCGATCAACGCGCGGAATTGCGTCCTCAGCAATTCCGGCCGCGCGAGCCCCAGCCGCAAGCCGCGCACACCCAGCGCGGGGTTTTCCTCCGCCGGCATCGGCAGATAGGGTGCGGGCTTGTCGGCACCGATATCGAGCGTGCGCACGATCAAGGGGCGGCCATCGAGCGCGTCCGCGATCGCCTGATAAGCCGCGCGCTGCTCCTCTTCGTCGGGAGCGCTCGGCCGGTCGAGAAATAGGAATTCCGTGCGTAGCAGGCCGCATCCTTCGGCGCCTTCGCGCACGGCCGCCTGCGCATCGGCCAACGATCCCAGATTGGCGAAGACTTCGATCGTCTTGCCGTCGCGCGTGACGGCGGCCTCGTGCTGGCGGGCTCGCGCCGCCGCCCCGTCCCTGTCGCGCGCACCCTGCTCGGCCGCGGCCGCTGCTTGGGCGGCGGGAGAGGGGTCGATGATGACGATGCCTTTGCTGGCGTCGAGGATCAGCGGAATATTGTCGGCAACACGCTCGATCGCGCGTCCGAGCGCGGTCAGCATCGGCACGCCCATCGACGCGGCGATGATCGCCGCGTGCGATGTAGGCCCGCCCTCGGCCGTGCAGATGCCGCCGACGCTGGCATCGGCCAGCGCCATCAATTGCGAAGGGAGAATTTCCCGCGCGATAAGGATCGCCCCCGCCGGCACGGCGCGGTCGAGTTCCTCGCCCGCCAATGCCGCGAGGACCTGGCGCTCCACGTCGCGCAGATCGTCGATCCGTTCGGCGAAGCGATCGCCGCCGCCCGCGAGCGCGGCCGCAAATCCTTTGCCGGCCCCGATCCACGCCTGCCCGGCCGAGGCGCCTGCCGCGATCGCCTTCTCCGCCTCGCCCAGCAGCGCCGGATCGTCGAGAAAGGCGAGATGGGCCTGCGCGACCTGCGCGGCCGCGCCCTGCCCCAGCGACCGCGGCCGCAGATAGTCCCGCACGACACTGCGCGCCGTCTCGAGTGCCGCGCGCTCCTCCCCTATGCCGCTGCCGCGCGCACTTGGCGCCGGCACCGCCAAAGGATCGAAGCGGAAGCTCCTCCCCACGGCGAAACCGGGCGCGGCCGTGACGCCCCGCAGTGTCCCGGTCGGCGCGGCGGCTGGCTCAGGCTCAGGCTCAGCGACAAAGGCAGCCATCGGCATCGTCGCTGCATCGGAGGCGACCGCCGCCAATTCCCCCATGCCGCTTTCGATCAAGTCGACGATCGCCGCCACCGCCGCTTCCGCCTGCGCTCCACCGGCCGAAACCGTGACATCCGCGCCATGGGCAAGCGTCAGCGCGAGCATCGCCACCGGGCTCAATGCCGATGCGGTCCTGCCATCCTGCGTGCGTAGTTCCACGCTTGCCTCGAAGCCGCGCGCCAGTTCCGCGATGCGCGCCGCCGGGCGGGCGTGCAGGCCGTGCTTGAGCGGCAGCCGCAGGCTCCGCGAACTGGTCTGAACCGCTTGGTCGCTGGCTGAGGTCCCGGTGGTGGCCTGCACTTCGAGCAAGGCCGCGCCGCCCGCCACCAATCGTTCCGTACTGCCCGAAACGCCCTCGCCGCGCGTGACGATTACCGGCGTGATCAGGCTTCTCGCGTGGCGCGCGAGATAATCCATGTCGAAGCTGATGAGCGCCTCGCCCGCCGCAACGCGCTGGCCCTCGGTGACGTGGGCGGTGAAGCCGGCACCAGCGAGCGCCACCGTATCGATCCCGATGTGGATCAGGAGCTGTACGCCACTGTCCAGCTCGATCGTCACGGCATGGCGCGACGGGTTGAGCGTGACGATCACGCCCGGGCCCGGAGCGGTCACCTCGCCCTCGGTCGGATCGATGGCCACCCCATCGCCCAGCATCCGTCCAGCGAACACTGGATCGGGAACATCGTCGAGTGCGGTAACCCAACCGGCCAGCGGACTGGCGATTGCGACCGTCATTGATCCGGCGCCAGCGTCAACTTATCGATCACCCACAGCGGATTGAGCGCATCTTGCGTGAAGGTGATGCAAAGGTCGCGCGTGCCACCGCCTGCCTTGACCGCGCCGCTGAGCGTCGTGACGCCGCTATTCGCCGCGGCAGGCGCAAGCGGCAGCTTCGCGATCACCGGGCCGTCGCAATCGTCCTGCCGGATCTCCAGCTCACCCGCAGGCGTTTCCGGCTTGCGGAAGGTGATATGGTTGATCGCGTCGCCGATCGAGAAGTTGAACGGCACGTTGCCGACCACCGCCGTCGCCTTGCTCACCCCGTCGAGCGGAGCGCCGCGCCAGCGCCAGCACGGCTGCATGATATCGACCCAATGGATTGCACGCGGCCCGGCGGCGGGGCCGTCATCCTCCAGCCGCAGCGGCAATTTGTTCGCGCACAGCTCCAGCTGCGCCCCGTCGCGCGTGGACAGGCTTGCTGCATCGACGCGGAAGCTCTTCGCCACGCCCAATGGCCGGGCGTCGAGGAAAGCCTGTGCCGTCAGGATGCCGCTGGTATCGATCGGTGCCTGATAGGCCGGTGAAGCCGCAGTCGGCGCGGTCCCATCGGTGGTATAGCGGATCGTACCAATGCCTGCCTGTTGGCGCAGTGATACCTTGAGCGCCCCCGGTGTGCCGCTGATGTTGGCCTGCGGCACGAGCGGCGTCACATCATAGCCCAGCTTGAGCGCCTGATAACGGCCAAGCTCGGCGGCAAGCCGTGGCGCAAAGCCGGCCCAGTCGCGCGTCTCGGGCTTGGACCAGCCGAGTTCCGCCAGGATCGCCGCACGTGGCCAGATCATGCGCTCCACATAATCCGTGGTCCGGGCATGCTCGGTCCATTCATTGACCTGCAGGCCGAGCAGATGCTTACGCTCATCCACGGTCAGCGCCGGCGGCGCCACGTCGAAAGCATACAGCTTCTTCCAGTCGATGATTGCCCCGCGGCCGGGCGGCTCATCCGCGGAATCGCTCTGGCGATTGTCGAGATACAGGTCCGGCGCCGGCGACAGCACTGCGTCATGCCCCGCCTTCGCAGCCGTGATCGCGCCATCCATGCCGCGCCACGACATGATCGTGGCCGTCTGCGGCACGTCGCCGAGCAATATCTCGTCCCAGCCGATCAGGCGCCGCCCACGCTTTTCGATGTAGGCGCCGATCCGCGCGGTGAACCAGCCCTGCAGCTTGTCGTCGCTGGTCAGGCCGAGCGCGGTACGCTTGGCCTGAATGCGCGGATTGGCGGCCCATTGCTCCTTGGTCGCCTCGTCCCCTCCGACATGGATGTAGCGCGAGGGGAACAGCTCCATCACCTCGTCGAGCACATTTTCCAGGAAGGTGAAGGTCGCATCCTCGGTGCTGAACAGATTGGGCAATATGCCCCAATCGTTGCTCGGCTGGGTCAGCCGCGTTGGGGAGGATCCCAGTTCCGGATAAGCGGCGATCGCGGCACTGGCATGGCCGGGCATCTCGATCTCGGGCACGATCGTGATGTGGCGCGCGGCGGCATAAGCGACGATCTCGCGAACCTCGGCCTTGGTGTAGAAGCCGCCATAGCGCACCGGATTGCCCGCAGCGTCGAGACCAGCCGCGCCGGCTTCCTGGCGCCATGCCCCGACTTCGGTAAGGCGGGGGTAGCGATCGATCTGCAACCGCCAACCCTGGTCGTCGGTCAAATGCCATTGCAGCACGTTGAGCTTATCCAACGCCATCCGGTCGATCAGCCCCTTGATGAAGGCGGGCGGCTGAAAATGGCGGCAGGAATCGAGCATCACGCCACGCCAGGCGAATGCAGGCGCGTCGTCGATCGTCATGGCGGAGATCGTACCGCCGGGGCCGGCTTGCTGGATCAGCTGCCAGAGCGTGACCGCGCCATAATATAGACCGGTGTCGGTCGAGGCCCGGATGGTGACCCCCCTGGGCGTCACATCCAGCTTGTAGGCCTCGCCGCCAGTAACCGTGCGATCCCGCCGAAGGTGGATCGTCCGGCCCTTGCCGTCGGCGATTGCCGGCAGGCTGGATCGGATGAGCAATTCATTCAGCCGATCGGCGGCGGCGCGCACGCCGGGGTCGCCGGCATCGTATGACAAAGTGCTGCCCGCCGGCGCGAACGCCCCCGCTTTCGGCACGATCGAAGCCGGCATGGGCAGCAGGGGCACGGAAACCGTCAGAGGGCTGGCGGTTTCCGCGGCCGCCGTGCCCGACAGAAGGGCAGCGGCGGCAATCAACATCAGGCGCATCGACATTTCACCTCGGCCGGCACGCCCACCTTGTTTCAGAACGTGACCTTGGCGCCAACCCAGAAGGTGCGGCCGTTATTGTAATAGGCCCGCGGGATGCTGGGATTGCCCACGAAGTAATAGAGCTTCTTGTTGAGCAGGTTCTGCGCGTCCACCGTCAGCGCGATCTGTTGCGTGACATGAACCAGGATCGATCCGTCGAGCTGACCGAAATCGTCCTGCCACATTGGGGTGCCGCGATCGATGCCGGAGCGGAACTTCGATCGGAAGCTGTAGGCCGCGCGGGCGCTCAGCAGGCTGTTTTCGAAGTACAGCGTGGCATTGTAGGTATGCTTGCTGTTGCCATCGATCGTGCCCCCGCCCTTCGCCTTGGCGTCGGCATAAGTGTAATTGGCGAGGATGCCGAAGCCGAACCACAGCGGCTGCTGCCAGTTTACTTCGAAGCCCTTGTTGGTGCCGCCCTTGCCGTTGACGGGCGCGGTGACAAGGAAGTTCGCGCCCTGCGGATGCTGCTGGGTGGTGTAGAATTGCGTCGTCGTCTGGTTCGTGATGTACGATTGGATATCGAGCGCGAATACGCCGACCGAGATCAACGCCTGCTTGCCGTAATACCATTCACCTGCGACGTTATACTGCCAGGCGCGGGTCGGCTTGAGATGCGGATTGCCGCCGGCCGTGCCCGTCAGCGCCAGGTCCGAAAGCGAGAAGGCGCCGGCAAGCTGCGCGTAGCCGGGCCGGGTCATGACCTTGGAAACCGACCCGCGCACCAGCAGATCCGGCTGGATATTATAGGTCAGGTTGGCGCTCGGCAGGATGTCCCAATATTTGCTGTTGTCCTTGACCGTGCCGAAATTGCCGAAGACGTTCTTGATGTCGAGCACCGGCGCATTGGGGGAATATTGGGTCGTGTCGAGGTCGGTGTGGACCGCCCGCACGCCGACATTGCCGCGCCAGTCGCTGTCGTTGCCCAGTTTGGCCATCGCATAGACCGCCTGCGTTTCCTCCTTCACGGAGAAGCTGAGCGG
Source organism: Sphingomonas crusticola (assembly GCF_003391115.1). Lineage (NCBI taxonomy): Bacteria > Pseudomonadati > Pseudomonadota > Alphaproteobacteria > Sphingomonadales > Sphingomonadaceae > Sphingomonas > Sphingomonas crusticola. The sequence continues at coordinate 3,198,643 of NZ_QTJP01000001.1, read as the reverse complement.
CGGATAGAAAGCGAACTGGCGGCCACCCGCTACGCTGTCGAGCTCGTTCTGGACCTTGCCCTGGTCGGCCAGCGAATATTGCGGGAAATCGTAGAGCCCCTTGCCGAAGTTGCCGGGGATCAGATCGCCGTCATAGACGGTCCCGAGGCCGACGCCCTTCGTGCCGGAGTAGAGGCCGTTACCCGGCCAGGCATAAGCCGTATAATCGAGCGAACGGGTGTGATGGGTCAGGCGCCCGCCAACCTTGATCGACTTGACGAAGCCATTGTCGGGCAGCTCCAGTTCGACGTCGGCGCGGCCGTACAATTCCTTGTCCGGGGAGATGATTTTGCCGCCCCATGACCAGCTGTAATAATTGTTGAGATAGGCCTGGCTCGTGGGATCGGTCGGCAGGCCGGGGAACGACACGTCCGCCGTCTTGCCGGTGATCGAATAATTGACGCCGGTGTCCCAGTAGGTTTCCCAGGCGAATGTGTCGGTCGTGGCACCCTTGCCCTTGGTGTAGCCGACCTCACCGGTCAGCGTCAGGTTATCGGTCGCGTGAAAGGTCACATCTCCGTTGGCCACCAGCGTCGAGGAATAGGCCTTGCGGAAGATGTCGTCCTGCACGCGCCCCTGGATGGCCGCGCCGCCAGTCGTGGTCGGGTTGAAGTTCGCCTGCGTCAGAAAGCCATCTCTGATCGTGTAGCTGGCGAGCGCGTTGTTCGGCCCCGGGGTTGAATTGCTGCCGATCACGCGGCTGATCCACGCCATCGAATTCGTGTTCACATTGTCCGCGTCCAGGCGCGTGTAGAGACCGTTGATATTGACCTCGACCCGATCGCTCGGCTTGAACTGGACCGCGACCAGACCGCCCTTGCGCGTGCGCTTCTGCCGAAAATATGCGGCACCGATCAGGTTCGGCGCGGTCACGGTTTGCCCCGTACCCGCGAAGTTGGTGTAGTCGGTATAGCCCAGGATCTCCTGGCCATCGCGACGGAAGTCGCGCTTCTGGAAGAAGCCGGCGGCAAGAACGCCGAACGTTCCTTCATCATTCTTCCAGCTAACCAGGCCCGAGGCCTGCGGCGTCCACTTGTCGGCCAGATCGTTATAGGCGGCCTGTCCGGTCAGCGAGATCGTGCCCTGGGGCAGATCGAGCGGCTTGCGGCTGTGGAGATTGATCGTGCCGCCGATGCCGCCTTCCTGCAAATCCGCCTGACTGGACTTGTAGACTTCAAGGCTGCCGACGATTTCGGACGGCAGCAAGCTGAAATCGAAGCTGCGCCCGCCCGATGTCTGATCGAGCACGAACCAGTCGCCGGTGGCGACGCTGTGTCCATCGAGCAAGGTCAGGTTGAGCGAAGGATCGGTGCCCCGGATCGATACATTCTGGTTCTCGCCGAAACCGCCGGCAGCGGCCGAGCCGGTAACGACGTTGACGCCGGTCAGGCGTCCGAGCGAGTCGGCGACATTCTTATCCGGGAATTTGCCGATATCCTGCGCGGTGAGCACTTCGCTCACCATGTCGGAGCGGCGCTTCTGGTCGAGCGAGGCCTGGATCGAGGCGCGGATGCCGGTAACGACGATTTCGTCGCCATCCGCGCCGCTGCGCTCCTGCGCGGGGCTGACACCGCCCTTGATGTCGCCCGCCGAAGCCTTGCCTTCCGTCGTCGGCGTTGAATTGCTGGTCGATGTATCCTGCGCCCATGCGGGCGCGGCAACCGACATCGCGATCAGGCTTACACCGACTGCGAAAATCCCCTTACGATCCTTGACCATGCTAATGACTCCCCAATGCCGCCCGTGCGTGATGACAAGGCCAATCTATGACCAATGTGAAACAACCCTGCGAACGCCAGAACCGATACACTGCCGATTCCGTACCTGATGATGCGATTAGGACGGATTGGTAACAAGATTGCAATACCAAAAATGCAATGAAAGCAATTTTTGGTATTGTAGTGGTATCTTTCGTACGGCAAGAAGGGTGCAGCATGGAGGGGTCAGCATATGTTCGTTGAACGGGTCGGCCGGTTGTCCGCAGGGGACAGCGCGCCGCTCTATCTCCAGCTGCAGCGGGTGCTGCGCCAGGCGATCGAGTCGCAGATATTATCGGCTGACGAGGCCTTGCCGGCCGAGCGCGAATTGGCCGATGCCTTCGAAGTATCGCGCGTTACCGTGCGCAAGGCGCTGGACGGGCTGGTCGATGCCGGTTTGCTGACCCGCCGCCACGGCGCAGGCACCTTCGTCGCCACGCGGGTGGAAAAGAATTTCGCGACGATCACATCCTTTACCGAAGATATGCAGGCGCGCGGCCGCCATCCGCACAGCGAATGGCTCGCCCGGTCGGAAGGCCTGGTAACCCCGGAAGAGGCGATGGCGCTCGGCCTGAGCCCCGGCACGCGGGTCTTCCGCTTCACCCGCATTCGCTATGCCGACGAGCAATCGATGGCGCTGGAATTCTCAACCGTGCCGGCAAGCGATCTGCGCTCGTTGGATGCAGTCGAGGAGTCGCTTTACGCGGCGCTGGGCGATGCCCGTCCGGTGCGCGTTCTCCAGCGGCTGCGCGCGGTTTTGTTCACCGCCGACCAGGCCGAGATGCTCGATGTCGAGGCGGGCGCACCGGCACTGGAGATCGAACGCCGTGGCTATGCCCAGGATGGGCGGACGGTCGAGTTCACCCGCTCGCTCTACCGGGGCGACAGTTACGACTATGTCGCCGAATTCGGCACCGGCCCCGCTTGATTCCGATGCTCGATCCGCATTCCACCTTGATGTTCGCGGAAGCCGCGGAAGCCGCCGCCGCCATACGGCAGCAGCATGCGCGCAATGCCGATGCCGCCGCCCGGCTCGGCGAAATGCTCCGCGACAGTCCGCCGCGCGTCGTGATCACGCTGGCGCGCGGCAGCTCCGACAATGCTGCGACCTTTGCGCGTTACCTCATCGAAACGCATGCCGGCGTGCTGACCAGTTCCGCCTCCCCTTCGGTCTCGTCGGTCTATGACGCCGCGCCGGGGATGGATGGAACGATCATGCTGGCAATGTCGCAGTCCGGGCGCAGCCCCGATCTCGTGGCGGCGGCAACCGCGGCTAAGGATCAGGGCGCGTTCCTGGTGTCGCTGGTCAATGACGAAGCCTCGCCCTTGTTCGCGCTGGCAGACGTTGCCCTGCCCTTGTGCGCCAGCCCGGAAAAGAGCGTTGCCGCCACCAAATCCTTCATCGCGACGCTGGCCGCGATATTGCACATGCTGGCCGAGTGGCAGCAGGACGCGCGCCTGCTGGACGCCGTGCGCGCTTTGCCCGACCTGCTCGAGCAAGCCTGGGCAAAGGACTGGTCGGCAGCCCTGCCAACATTGCAGGCCGCGGATCACCTGTATGTCGTCGGCCGCGGCCACGGCTTCGGCGTCGCGCAGGAAATGGCGCTCAAATTCAAGGAAACCTGCGGCTTTCATGCCGAAGCGTTCAGCGCGGCCGAGATCCGCCACGGCCCGATGGCCTTGGTCGGGCCCGACTTCCCCGTGTTGCTGACCGCGCAGAACGACGAATCGCAGGAAAGCGTGCGCTCGCTCGCCGACCAGTTCACCGCCCGCGGCGCACAGGTGCTCGTTGCCGGCTTGCAGGGTACTTCGGGCATCACGCTCCCCGCGCTCGAGGCGGACCCGCTGGTGCAGCCGATCCTGCTCGTGCAGAGTTTTTATCGCATGGTGAACCAGCTTTCGGTGGCGCGCGGGCGGGACCCTGACCGGCCGCCGACCCTCGCCAAGGTCACGGAAACCCTCTGATGGCGCTGGCCCTCGTCAATGGCCGCGTCTTGCTCCCCGCCGGGTTGCGCGACGACGTGTGCGTGGTGATCGAGGGTGATCGCATCCGCGCCATTTCGTCCGAGCCCGCGGCTGAGGCCGAACGCATCGATCTGGCCGGCAAGCTGCTGCTGCCCGGCTTCATCGATACGCAGGTGAATGGCGGCGGCGGGATATTGTTCAACGACGGCCTGAGCGTCGAGGCCGTCGCCGCGATCGGGGCCGCGCACCGCAATTACGGGACTACCGGCTTTCTCCCCACGCTGATCAGCGACGATTTGAGCGTGGTCGCGCGTGCGATTGCCGCCGTCGATGCGGCGATCGAGGCGGGGGTACCGGGCGTACTCGGCATCCACATCGAAGGGCCGTTTCTCAGCCTCGCACGCCACGGCATCCACGACCCGGCGAAGCTTCGCCGGTTCGATGCCGATGCGGTCGAGCTGCTGAGCTCCGCCAGGCACGGCCGCACCTTGGTCACGCTCGCGCCGGAGGAAGTCGATCCGGCGGCGATCCAGGCACTGGTCGCACGCGGCGTGATCGTGGCGGCGGGCCATACCGATGCCGATTATGAGACGGTCCGCACCGCCATCGATCACGGTCTGACCGGCTTCACCCACATCTTCAACGCGATGTCGCCTCTGATGAACCGCGCACCCGGTGCCGTCGGTGCCGCGCTGGAGGATGACCGCACCATTGCCGGCATCATCGTCGACGGTCATCATCTTCATCCCGCCACCGTCCGCATCGCGCTGCGCGCCAAGGGCCCGGATCGGCTGATGCTGGTAACCGACGCCATGCCCAGCGTCGGCACTACGGAGACCAGCTTCACGCTGCAGGGCCGCCATATTCATGAGGAGGACGGCCTGCTGCGCGACGATCAGGGCGTGCTGGCCGGTTCCTCGCTGGATATGGCGAGCGCGGTCCGCAATCTGATGGCGCAGACTGGCGCTTCGCTCCGCTCCGCGGCCGCAATGGCGTCAGCCGTACCGGCACGCTTCCTGGGATTGGCCGAGGAAACCGGCACGATCGCCGCCGGGCTGCGCGCCGACCTCATTCTGGTCGATGACGATTTGAATGTCGTGCGGAGCTGGATCGGCGGCCGCGAGGATCTTCAGCAATAGGCTGTCAGCCAGCGGCACGCGCCGGTTTGGCATCCAGCCACCCGCCCTTGAATCCCGCCCGGCGCAGGCCGCGGACGATGTTCGGGTTTCGGCGCATCACCTTCCAGATGAAGCCGGTGAGATGATTTTCGATCATGCCCAGAATCGGGCCTTGATCGATTCCGATATAATCGCCGTCGACCCAGCATACACCCGGCACGATCCGCCCATATCGGATCGGGCCGCCCTTGAGCGACGGGTTGAACGAATCCCAGAAACCATATTCGCCGAAGATCGCGCGGCCGTACCGCGTCTGCATCTCGCGCAAGGCCGGAAGGACGATCTCCGGCGCGAAGGCGATCGAGCCGGCAGCGGCCGTCGGCGCCAGCGTTCCATCGTCGCGGTCGCCCGGGCCGCGCGCGGAATAACTGTAATATTGGCGGGTTACCCCGTCCTGCATGATCGTGAAGTCCCCGGGTCCGTCGCAGGCGGTGAGCCCCCACACGTTCGGCCCATAGCCGTCCCAGCCCCCGGGATTGCGGATCGCATACTCGCGCTGCGCATAAGTCGCGCGGCGGCTATTCTCGAAATAATCGAGCTGTCGTTCGCTGTTATAAGCGTCGTGGATCTCCCGGAAATCGACCCACATGTGGCTGTATTGGAAGCCGAAAAGCGGCGGGAAGGCGATATACGGGTCCTTGTCGGCGGCGTTCCAGGCACGGTCGAAGGTGGCGGTCCAACGATCCCACGTCTCCGGCTCGATCGGGTTTGTGGGTGAGCCGAGTGCGAGCACGTATAGCAGCAGGCTTTCGTTGAAGCTGTCCCAGTCGGACGCGATGAAGCCCTGTTCCGGATGCCAGCCCATCGCCAGGAAGTGCTGCCGCGGTCGCGGCCACGTCCATTCGACCCGATCGTAAATCTGCTGCGCAAGGGCCCGAATTTCCGCTTCCTCGGGATGGCGGCGGTCGAAATAGCTCTGCGCGAACAGGATGCCCCCGAGCAGCAACGCCGTATCGATCGTCGACAATTCGGTCTGCCCCAGCCGCGTGCCGGTGTTGAGGCCGAGGAAATGATAGAAGAATCCGCGATAACCGGCGACGCCCTCCGCCTCCGGCCCCTGCTTCGCGGCGGCGAAGAAACGCACAGTGGCCAGCGTGCGCTTGCGCGCTTCGCCCCGCGCCATCCATCCGCGCGAAACGCCAATCGGCCATGCCGTCAGCGCAAAGCCGGTCGCAGCGATGCTCGCGAACGAGACGGTCGGCCAGCGATCCGGCGCGAGGCCGTTGTCCGGCTGATGCGTATCGCGGAAATAGTTGAACGTCCGCCGTGCGATTTCGAGCAGAAAGGCTTCATCGCCCTCCGTCGTCCCGCCCGCCGGGCGGACATGGCCAAGGCCCGCGCAGCCGGACAGCAACGCGGTCGAGCCGAGCAGCAAGCTGCGCCGATCGAAACTGGTCAGAGGTGAAATCCTAGCCATCATATCTGCAGCCGCACGAATGCGGCCGCCATCTGCCTCCCGCCACTATCGCGCCCGACGGGCGGCTCTGTAACCGGTTTCATCGATCCGTGACAACCCGATCAGTCACGGCTGACAAGCGATCGTGGGAAGCGCAGCATCGCGCCCGAAGCGCCGGCCAGTCCCAATAAGGGCAACGCAGCCGTCAACCAGATCAGGCTGCTCAGGACCCGCGGCGATTGCGCCTCGCCCGCGACATAGCCGGACCAGGACAGCAATGCTCCGAAGACCGCCACGGCAACGCCCATGGTGACTTTCTGCATCAGCGCCGCGATCCCAAACAGGAACGTGTCCATACGGAGGCTGCCCGGCCGGCCGCCATGTTCGACAACATCGGGAATGAGCGCCCAAAAACCGAAGAACAGGCCCTGCCCGCCTGCCTGGAACAGGATGAACAGCATTTGCGCGGGCAGGATCGAGGTCGGCCGCAGCACCAGCAACCCGATCAATGCCAGCCCTGCCGTCACAGCGCTGATCTGCCATTGGGCGCGATGGCCGAGACGCGCCGCACAGAACATCCACAACGGGATCGCCAGCACGCCGGCGATGCTCATCATCGCAAGCGCCGCCGATCCCGCGGCGACATCTCCGACCTCATATTTGAAATAATAGGGAATCGCCCGGGTGAGTACGGCCATCGCCGCGACCGCGCCGCAGATACCGAGATTGACCATCGCGAAGGCGCGATTCCCTGCGATCGTGGCCACGACCGCCCTAAACCGGAAGGGCGGACGCGCGCTGGATAGAGGAGCCGCCACTGGCCGCATGCTGCCGACTACGAACAGCATCGCTGTCGCGACGATCCCGAACAGGCCTGCGGCGGCGGCATAGCCGATCCGCGGCATCAGCCCGATACAGGCCTGCGTCCCGATCGCCACGACGAACGCGGCGCCCGCCCCCAGGATCATGCGCAGCCCGGCAATGCGGGAGCGGCTCGCGCTGTCGGGCGCGATCTGCACCGTCAGCGCGGCATAAGGCACGTTGACCGCGACATAGAGCGTGCGGAACAGCATGTGCGCGATCAGCGCGAACCCCGCCAACCATGCTCCCTGCAAGGGCACGGGCAGGTAGAGCAGTACGAACGCGATCCCCAGCGGCACGGCATTGACGCGCACGAAGGCACGGCTGCTGCGCCGGTCGGCGGCGACACCGATGATCAGCGCCGCAAGCCCGTCCCAGACGGACGCGATCAGCGTGATCAGTCCCGCCAGCGCCGCGGACAGGCCAAGCGTGTCGGTATAGAAGAACAACAGATAGAAGGTGATGCTCTGCCAGTAGAGATTGCAGGCAAAGTCTCCGCTGGAGAATAAGAGGCTCCTGCCCCAGCCGAGCGGCGTTGGCGCCGTTGCCATCCCCGTCCCTGCACGAACAGGCTTCATTCCCGCATCGGCCAAGAAGGAATATGTTGTCCGCCGTGGATCATCGCCTTGCTTGTAGGCAAAGCCCGCGCGGCGACAACCGAAACGGCACGATCACGCCGTAAGCGTGAAGCTCGCGGGCGTGCCGCCGACCGACGACGGCGCGACCCAGACGTCGAATATGCCAGGTTCGGCATAGGTCTTGAGGTCCGGATGGACGAAGCCGAGATCCGCGGTGGACAGCGTGAATTCCACGGTCGCGCTCTTGCCCGGCTTGAGATCGAGATGCTGGAAGCCCTTCAGCGCGCGCACCGGCTGGGTCATGCTCGCCACGCGATCGTGGATGTAAAGCTGCGCCACCTCATGCGTCGCATGGGCGCCCGTGTTGGTGACGGTGGCGGTAACCTTCAGCACCTGCCCGCCTGACAAGGTCGGGGCGCTCACCTGGGTCGGCGCATAGGAGACGCTCGAATAGGTCAGGCCATGGCCGAACGGATACAGCGCGTCGTTGGTGATCTCGCGATAGCGCGCCTTCCAATTGGCGTCGTCACTGACCTGCGGCCGCCCGGTCGCGCGGTGATTGTAGAAAAACGGCTCCTGGCCCGATGCCTGGGGAAAGCTGACCGGCAGACGCCCTTGCGGTGCGAAATCCCCGAACACGACATCGGCGATGGCATGGCCGGTTTCCGAGCCGAGGAACCAGGTCGCCATGATCGCCGGCGCATTGCGGACCGCGCCGGCGAGCGCGAGCGCGCGGCCATGGCGCAACAACACCACCATCGGCTTGCCAGTCGCGGCAAGCGCCTCGGCCAGCGCCATTTGCGGAGCGGGAACGACGATATCGGTGCGCGACTGCGCTTCGCCCGCCATGTTGGTGCTTTCACCCACCACCAGCACGATGACGTCGGATGCCATCGCCGCCGCAATCGCCGCCGGGATCCCGCCTTCCAGCGGCTTTTCATAGTCCGAGCCACGCTCAACGCGCAGCGCGGCGTTCCGGCCGAGCGCCCCGCGAAATCCTTCCTCGATCGTCACGCAGCTTTCGATGTCGGGGAAGTTGGCCCATGGACCCGGGCAATCCGCTTTGTCGGCGATCGACGGGCCGATCAGCGCGATCGACTTGCCGGACTTTGGCAACGGCAGCAGACCGCCTTCATTCTTGAGCAGCACCACCGATTTGCGCGCGCACTCGCGCGCCAGCGCGATCGCGTCCGGGCGCCGCACGTCACGTTTCTCGCGGACCAGATCGAGCGAGCGGAACGGATTTTCAAACAGGCCGAGCGCCCGCTTGACCGTCAGCACGCGCCGCACCGACGTGTCGACCGTCTCCATGCTGACCCGTCCGTCCTTCACCAGGTCGGGCAGATGCTTGATGTACAATGCGCTCTGCATCGAAATGTCGCAGCCGGCATTGATCGCCTTGGCGGCGGCGTCCGGCCCGTCGGCGGCATAACCGTGCAGGATCATCTCCTCGTCCGACGTATAATCGGACACGACCAGGCCGCGGAATCCCCATTCCCCGCGCAATATGTCGGTCAGCAGATAATGATTGCCAGTCGATGGCACGCCGGCAATGTCGTTGAAGCTCGACATGGTCGAGAGCGCACCGGTATCGAACGACGCCTTGAACGCGGGCAGATGGACTTCGCGCAGCGTCGTTTCGGGAATGTCGGCGGTGTTATAGTCCATGCCGCCCAGGACCGCGCCATAGGCCGCGAAATGCTTGGGGCAGGCGAGCACGCTGTCATTGTTGCGCAGGTCGCCATTCTGGAAACCCTGAACGCGCGCCTTGGCGAACTCGACACCCAGATAGGTGTCCTCCCCCGACCCTTCGACCACCCGCCCCCAGCGCTGATCGCGCGCGACGTCGACCATCGGCGCGAACACCCAATGGATGCCCTTGGCCGACGCCTCGACCGCGGCGGCACGCGCAGTACGGCGGGCAAGCTCGGGGTCGAAGCTCGAGGCTTCGGCCAGCGGCACCGGGAAGGTCGTCTTCATGCCGTGGATCGTGTCCGCGGCGAAGATCATCGGGATCTTACTGCGCGACTGCAGCGCGATCCGCTGCAGCTCGCGGCCGCCCGCCACGCCGATTCCGTTGAACACGCCGGTCAGGCGCCCGGCGGCGATATCGGCCTTGAGCTGGTCGAGGCTCTGGCGGTTGGCCGTGGGATTGACCGGCGGCCCATCGGTGCGGGCGGGGTCGCTGTAAATGGTGAGCTGGCCCGCTTTCTCCTCGATGCTCATCCCGGCGATGATGCGTTCGATGAACGGATCGCGCGTCTCGGCGCGTTCGGCCCAGACGCGGGCGGGCGTCACCATCGCGGCGATCGCGGCGGCGGATGCCCCTTTCAGCAGCGAGCGGCGGGTCGGGCGTGAAGCGGTCATGGTCATACTTTCATACTGATGAATGCTTCGGCCCCGGCGCGCGGGCAGAAGAAAGGAAAGAGGGAAGTGACGGGCATATGTTCCCGGCCGTCCTCGCACGGCGCCACGAACGGCAGCCCGGAATCAATCGATGATCCCGGCTGTAAGCTGTGGGCATTCGTGTCGACTTGTGTGTGTTCGCCATCAAAGCTCGCGCCCAGCCGGAATATTTCTGGCTCAGCCGGCAGGCAGTATCGAAAGTCGTCCGAGCGTCGACACGCTGCGGGTAGATTCGCTTCCCCGGTGCTCCGCTATCATCTCCAGCTCCCTGTTGCCCATTATCGACCTAGCAGGCGCGACCTCCGCAACGCGAAAATCGAACGCATGAGTCGTGGATCTCCTGGAAGCAAGCTAACTTGTGTAACCGGTTTCAGCAACCCGTTTGCGGGAAGTCATCGCCGCGCTTGCTATTTCATGTAACCGGATACATCATAAACTCATTGCTGCAATTCGGCCTGACGCAGATCAGGCATTGACCTGATCCCAGGGAGGGGACTCGAGATGACAAATTCGCTCGGCAAGAAGGTTGCCGTTCTCGCACAGTTAGGAGCTTCGCTCGCGGTAATCGCAGCAGCGAGCGTGGTTATGGTCCCCACGCCGGCACTGGCGCAGGCCGGCGCGTCCACGTTGCGCGGCCACGCCAAGCCCGGAACCGAGGTGGTCGCCACCGCGGTCGATACCGGTTCGGTGCGCCGCACGACGGCGAGCGCGGACGGCACCTACGTCATCGCCGGCCTCCAGCCCGGCAATTATCGCGTCACCGCCGGCGGTCAGGCAACGGACGTGATCCTCTCGGTGGCTTCGACGTCCGTCGTGGACCTTCTTGCGGCTACCGCGGCGTCGACGGAGAGCGCGCCAGGTGAAGTCGTGGTCACGGGCACCCGCGCGACGTCCGAGATTCGTACCTCGCAGGTCAACCAGTTCGTGACGCTGCACGATATCGCGGCTCTTCCGCAGGTGACGCGCAACTTCCTGGAATTCGCCAGCACGGTCCCCGGCGTCCAGTTCAGCGTCGATGCCAATCACAACACCTCGCTGCGCGGCGGCGCGCAGCTGGCCGCAGGCGTCAACGTCTATATCGACGGTGTCAGCCAGAAGGATCTGGTCGGCGGCGGATCGGGCATCACCGGCAGCGCGGGTGCGCAGGGCAACGGCGATCCCGGCAACCCCTTCCCGCAGCTGGCGATCGCCGAATATAAGGTGGTGACCTCGAACTACAGCGCCGAATATGGCGATGCATCGAGCGCGATCATCATCGCCCAGACCAAGTCAGGCACCAACGAATTTCACGCCGAGGGGTTCGGCACCTTCACCAATCAGAAGCTGCGCGCGAAGACCCCGGTCGAGAAGGCCACCAACGCTGCCAAGACGAAGGAGCCCAGCAAGGAATATGGCCTCGCGGTGGGCGGTCCGATCATCAAGGATGTCGCGCATTTCTTCTTCACGTGGGAGCATAAGAGCCTTTCAAATCAGGCCGCCGTATTTCCCGGTTCAGGCGTAACCATAGCGCAGGCGACCTCCGTGTTGCCGCCGGACGTCGCGAGCCAGTATGGCCCGGTCACCAATCCGTTCACGGAAAACCTCTATTTCGGCAAGGTCGACCTTGAACCGACCGACAAGGACCGGATCGAGGCGACCGCCAAATGGCGTCTAGAGCATTCGGTATCCGGCGGCAGCGGCCAGGCGGCGGCTTCGACACAGGCCCCGTATCGCAACAACGACAAGCGCGCGGATATCCGCTGGCAGCACAATGAGGATCATTGGACCAACGAAGCGCTGGTGAGCTATCAGGACACCAATTCGTCGACCACGACGACCAAGGCCTCGCCGCAAATCCAATACCAATATTTCCCGAACGCCGCTAGCAGCAACGGCTCGATCGCGCTGATCCAGGTCGGCGGTCCGGGCTCCGGCGTCGGCGCGATCAATGCGCAGAAGGGCTGGAGCTTCAAGGACGATCTGACGCTGCCCAATGTCCGCCTTGCCGGCGACCATACGTTTCATGCCGGCTTCAGCTTCGGCTCGGTCAAGCTGACATCGCAGAATGCGAGCTCCGATGCGGCGAACGCGACCTATTATTATGCCGTGACGCCGAACGGCCTCTCGTCGACGCCGTACAAGCTGCAATTCCCCAATCTCACCGCCGGTTTCGACCAGGCGGGCATCACGACCCGGGACAAGCAGTATAGCGCCTATGTTCAGGACGACTGGAACGTCAATCGGCACCTGACGATCAACCTCGGCGTCCGTCTGGATTACGAAGTCGTGCCAGCCTATCTGGACTTCAAGACGCCCGCCAACGTCGTGGCGGGGCTGAATTCGAATTTCCCGGGAACCACGCAATCCTACGCCGCGGTACTGGCGATGGGCAATGGCTCGCTGCCCGGCTATGATATCAACGATTATGTCAGCACCGGCAGCAACCGTAAGGCGCCCAAGAACTTCTCGCCGCGCCTGGGCTTCTCCTATGATCTGTTCAGCGACAACAAGCACGTCTTCTTCGGCGGCTATGCCCGCGCCTACAATCGCAACCAGTTTGCCACGCTGGCGCTGGAGACGACCAAGATCGCGCTGAACGGCAACCCGGAAGTCTACTTCCCGTCCGCCCAGACGCAGGATTCTTTCGGCCCCTGCGCGACGGCGGCGGACGTCAACCCGGCCAATCACTGTTACGCCTTTAACCCGGCCTATCTCACGCCGGCGGGGCTGGCGGCCTTCCAGACCGATCCAACCTCGCACGAGGTCGATCTGCTGCACAACAATATCAAAACGCCTTATTCCGATCAGTTCAGCCTCGGCATGCGCAACAAGATCGGCGACTGGAATACCCAGGTCTCAGCATCCTATATCGAGAGCTTTGACAATATTGTCGGCCGCCTGGGCAATCGGTATTCGGACGGCGCCTATTTCCACAACGGGTCGCAGTGGGGCGGACAGGGCGTTCCCGGCGTCGGCGGTCTGATTCTGTGGGATAATGGCACCAAGGACCATCTCTGGCAGCTCGGCGTCGGCACGCAGAAGCCCTATACAAAGGCGTCCGGCTGGAGTGCGACTTTCTCTTACACCCTCTCGATCGGCAAACAGAACAACATCGCCGGGGGGTCGAACCCTTACCAGATCAACAATAATCAATATCTCTTCGATCTGCCCTATGCGAGCGACTATCCCACGATCCAGGCGACGGCGGTTCCCCGCCATCGCATCGTCGCAACCTACACACGCGACCTGTTCTGGGGCATTTCGGGCGCCGCCCGAGTAGAGCTGGCGACCCCGACCGCGGCGGCCTGGATCAAGGGCTGTCCGGCTGGACAATCTGTCTGCAACGACTTTGGCGGCGGCACGATCTTCGGCAGCAGCCGGCCGCACAACACCCTTGGCTACAAGGATATCGACGTGCAGCTGTCGAAGGATATCACCTTCTTCGGCGGGGTGAGCGGCTATTTCCGGGTCGACGTGCTGAACCTGTTCAACTGGCACAACTTCAATCCGGGCGACATTGCCGTTGCCGATTCCACGTTCCGGGCAACGTATAACAAGCAGGGCAATATCACTGGGACGCCACGGCTGATTAAGCTGTCCGCCGGTCTGCGTTTCTAACGACCAGCCAGCCTTTGGCCCTGGCGTGCGCGACGCTCGCGCCGGGGCCATTTCACTTTTTGACCGCTCGCACAGGCCTCCCCGGCTTGCTTGAGCTCGGCTTGCGGCGAGCGCATAAAGCCGTGACCTTCCTCTTTTCCGGTGTTCGATGACGCAGCAGCAAACCGGGCGCCCGATCCGTTCAATCGCTATAATCGGCGGTGGATCGGCCGGCTGGATGGCCGCAGCCGCAATCTCGAAGGTCTTCGGCCGCCAGATCGACGTCACTTTGGTCGAATCCGACGAGATCGGCATCATCGGTGTCGGCGAAGCGACGGTGCCCCACCTCTCCGCATTCAACCGCCTGCTTGGGATCGACGAGGCAGAGTTCGTTCGCCAGACCCAGGGCAGTTTCAAGCTCGGTATCCAGTTCAACGACTGGGGGCGGATTGGCGACAGCTACGTCCATGGTTTTGGCACGATCGGGCGCGATGTCGGCCTCCTGCCCTTCCACCAATATTGGCTGAAAGCGCGCGCCCACGGCCGCGGCAAGGATATCGGTCGCTACTCGATCAATACGGTGGCAGCGCCGCTCGACAAATTCACGGCCCCGCCGAGCGACGCGCCGCCCAACTCACCCTTGGCCGAGATCGCCTATGCCTATCATTTCGACGCGACGCTCTATGCGCGCTTCCTGCGGCGGCGCGCCGAAGCACAGGGCGCTCGGCGGATCGAAGGCAAGGTCATCGCCGTCCATCGCCACACCGACAACGGGTTCGTCGAGAGCGTCCAGCTCGAGAATGGCGATCATGTCGAGGCAGATCTTTTCCTCGATTGCACCGGCTTCCGCTCGCTGCTGATCGGGAATGCCTTAGGCGTGGACTTCGACGACTGGACGCACTGGTTGCCTTGCGACCGCGCGCTGGCGGTGCCGTGCGAAAAGGTCGGCCCGCCCGCCCCCTATACGCGCTCCACCGCGCGCGAAGCGGGCTGGCAGTGGCGCATCCCGCTCCAGCATCGGACGGGTAACGGCCACGTCTATAGCAGCCAGTTCATGACCGACGATCGCGCGGCCGATATCCTGCTCGCAAACCTCGACGGAAAGGCGCAGGCCGATCCCAGGCCGCTCCGTTTCACGACCGGCAAGCGCCGCAAATTATGGGATCGCAACGTCATCGCGATTGGCCTCGCCGGCGGCTTTCTCGAACCGCTGGAATCGACCGCCATCTATCTGGTGCAGGCGGGCATTAACCGCGTGATGAGCCTGTTCCCCAATGCCGACTGCGATATCGCGCTGCAGAATGTCTATAACGAGCAGACGGACTTCGAATATGAAAGGATCCGGGATTTCCTGATCCTCCATTACCACGTCACGCAACGGACGGATTCGGAATTCTGGAATTACGTCCGGACGATGCGGATTCCGGATACCCTACAATCCTATATCGACCTGTTCGTGGCCAACGGTCAGTTCTTCCGCAACGGCACGGAGATGTTCGGCCTAACGAGCTGGGTCCAGGTTATGCTCGGCCAAGGGCTGCATCCCCGCACCTATCACCCGGCGGTCGATTGGATCGCGGACCATGATCTGCACGCCTTGGTCGATCACGTCGAGAAGGTGGTTGCATCGAACGTCTCGCTGATGCCCGCGCACGAACAGTTCATCGCGCGCTGCTGCGCGGCGCCGGGCGGCTGAGTTAAGGATGGCTTTAGGGTCTGGCGTAGCTCAAATCGCGCCGAGCCCGACGCCGCCGGCAAGAGCTAGTCAGCCGGTGCAGATCGCTCCGAAATGCAACCGGTGCCCGCCTGACCCCGCTGTCGTTGGAGCCTTGACAACTGTACGCATTATGCATACATGCGCGCGAGGTCCGCCAACCTCCCGAGCGGTGATCGCGTGCCTGCCCGGCTCTTTCTCATAGGTCGCATGGTCGGGAAGGTGACCCCGGCACGCCCGGAAGCCCGAAATCATCAAGTTCGTTTCTGGTGTTTTTTTATTTTCGTCATCGGCGGCTCGGCCATTTCCGCGGCGATGGTGACGTTTCGCGGTGGCGGATTGCCCCTCACCGCCCCGCGTCAGGCCCTGCCTCAATCCTTCCGGAAGCCGATCTTCTTGAGCGCCGGCGCGATCTCGGGATTGGACATGAACAATTTCCAGATCAGCCCCGTCCGCTGGTTCTCGATCATCACCACCGCCGGCGCCTGGTTCAGCCCCATATAGCTTTCGTCGAAATAATTATCGGTCTCATTATAGCCGTCGGCGAAGCCGTATACGCCCCACGTCTTGGCGCCGAGATCGCGGTAGAAATGCTTGAGCGCAAGCATCGATTGGGCTGGCGTATAGGCAAACGAGCCGAGCGGGCCTTCCGGCGTGATCGTGCCATTGTCGTCTGACTGCAGCGGCCGACCACCGGCGTGGAGCCCCGCGGTGAAGCCCCACGCATCCGCGCCATAGCCCTTGAACTTGCGCGGATTGTCGATCGCATAGGCCTGATTGATCAGCGAGATGGCGCGGTTGTTGGTGAAATAATTGGTATAGGCATCGCGCATGCCGCGCGGATCGAAGCCCATGAACGAGAAATGGGTGAAGAACAGGTCGGAGCCATTGCCTTCCCCGACGTCCAGCTTGATCCCGTAATAGCTGTTGCCGTTGGTGAACTGGTCGCCCTGCGTCGTGCGGCTCCAGCGGCGCCGATATTCCACACCCAGCGCATTCTGCCCTGCCCAGCCGCTGTGCCACAAACTGGCCGGCACGGCATGCGTTGGCGAGGCGATTGCCAGCACATAAGCGATCATCGATTCATTCCAGCCGATCAGCGGATGGTGGATATAGAAGCCGTAATCGGGCGACCAATGCCAGTAGAGCACCTTGCTGTCGGGTCCGTTGCGATACCAATTCCAGTCGATATCGCGCCAGAAGCGGGTGATCGTATCGCGGATTTCGCGCTCTGCAGGCGTGTTGTGCGTGAAATATTGGCGGGCAGACAGCAGCCCCTGCATCATGAAAGCGGTCTCGATAAGGTCGCCGCCGTCGTCATATTTGCCGAAAAAGGCCATGGTTTTGCCGGTCCGGCCGTCGAGATAATGCGGCCATACCCCGTGGAAACGATCCGCCCGGGCAAGGAAGCGCACGATCTTGAGGAAGCGTTCGGCACCTTGTTCGCGCGTGATGAACCCGCGTTCGATGCCTACCAGCAGCGCCATTGCGCCGAATCCGGACGCTCCGAGCGCGACCTGATCCGGGTCGCCGGGCGTTACTTCCAGCGCCATTCCGGCATTGGGGTGCGCGCCCTCCCAATAATAGCGGAATTGCGCCTCCTGAACCATCGTCAGCAGGTCGTCGTCCGAAAGGGTCCGGGTCGTTGCCGTCACGGCCTGCGACACCGGCGACTCCTGGCCCGCGCCATTGACCGCACTGATGCGATAGCTGGCAGTCTTGCCGCTCGCGCCGAGAAAGTCCTCGTAACGCGCGATATGGCCTTTCTGGATGCCGATCGGCTCGAACGGCTTGTCGTCGATCGAACGATAGATGCGGTAGGATTCCACCCCTGGCGCGCGCTCCACCTGCCAGGAAAGATCGATGTGGCGGTCATAGCCCTTCGCCGCCAGGCCCATCGGCGGGGCCTTTGGCGGCGGCGCCACCGCCGCGGCCGGATCGTCGATGCGGATATCGTCGAGATAGAGCGTATGCGCCTTACCGTCGTCGATCCGCTGGACGAGGATGAGACCCGCAAGATGGCTGAGATCGGGCCGGCGATCCTCGGTCGAGGCGACCAGGTCGGTGATCTTGTCGAGCGGGATGCTGACCTGCACCCATTGTCGCGCCGGCAGTGAAGCGAGATCGCCCAGCAGGCGCATCGTCGGCGTATTGTTGCCGCGGGCGTCGGTCAGCACCAGCCCCGGCGCGGCATCGGCATCGAGCGGCTCTTCCGCATAGAGCCACAGGCTCAGCCGATTGCCGACGAAATTGTTGGTGCGGAAATATTTCTGCGCGTCGAGTGCCACCCGCCAGTCCCCGCCGTAACGCGAAGTCCAGTGGAGCTTGAGGCTATTGGGCGGCGTGTGGAACGTGCGCGTGTCCACCGGGATGGCATTTCCGGTCAGCTCGAGCTCGCTCGGCCCGGACTTGCTGGCGAGGCTGAAATGATAAGGACCCGCGACGCGCGCATTGTCGAACACGACGTGACGATCATACAATTGGGCGGATGCCGGGCAGGCCATCGCGAGCGCGAGCGCGCCGCACGTGAGCATCCCCAGGCCTGCTGCAAGCCTCTCTCGCGCCATCATCTTCCCCTCTCCGGTCTGTTACCGCCTCATTGGCATGTAATCGGTTCCAAACAAAGAGGGGAACCATTGGCGGGGGGTTTGACGGAACGGGCTGGACGACGTTTGCCGGCGGTTACAGCCGCGGCGTAGCTGCGCTTAAGGAGCGTCGCTCGGGTCCGGCATCTGGGTGGTGCCACGCACGACCAGCTCCGGAATCTGCACCTCGATTTTGGCCCCTTCCTCGTGACCGCTCATGATTTCGGTCAGACGGATCACGGCACGCGCACCGATCTCCGCGATCCGCACGCGGGCTGTCGTGAGCGCGAGGTAGCGCGCGATCGGCACGTCATCGAAGCCGGCGACGGCGATCTCCTCGGGCACGCGCACGCCGGCGGCACGCAACGCCTGAAGGCAGCCGACCGCCATCATGTCGTTTGCGGCGAAGATGGCATCGACCTTCATGCCGCTCGAGAGGATTTGGGCGGCGGCAGCCTCCCCGCTCTCCTCGTTGAAATCGCCGGGGAGCACGGTGATGACCGCATCCGGCGCCTCGGCGCGGATCACGTCCTCGAAACCTTTGTGCCGTTCGCGCGCATCGACGTTGTGATCGGGCCCGGCAATGTGCACGATCGAACGTCGCCCGATACTCACCAGATGGCGCGCTATGGCAGCCGCGCCCGCGCGATTGTCGATTGCCATGGACGGTCGGTCCATCGTCGGCTCGGACGTGTTGAGCAGCACCGCCGGCAGGCCACGCGGCAAGGATCCGGCCCACCCCTCGGATCGCATCTGCGGGCACATGATCAGCAGGCCGTCGACGCGTCCATGCATCGCGCGCAATGCCAGGCCCGCCTGAACCGGATCGGCGTGCATGTTCGACAGCAGCAATTGCAGGCCAAGCCGTGTGGCCTCGCGATCCATGCCCCGCACGATCTCGGAAAAGAATTCGCCGTGGAGGTCCGGCAGGACCACGCCGATCGCGTTCGATCGCGCCATGCTCAGGCTGCGCGCGCCGGCATGCGGAACATAGCCGAGTTCGTCCGCCACCGCGACGATCCGCGCCCGTGTTTCGGGGCGAACGCTCTTATGGCCGTTGAGCGCGCGCGATACCGAGGCGACCGACAGCTGCGCTTCCCGCGCGACGTCGCGTATCGTGGCCTCCGTCATGCAACCCCCACATCCTCAACCGCGATATCATGCGCCGGATTCACTCCGGATACCAACTATTCGCGGATCGAGAACGTAACCCGTTGCCAAATCAGGTACAAGCTGACGGCTTCCGGCGCGGTCAGTTCATCTGGGCATCTTGGCTGCGGTAACCTCGATCTCGACCAGGAAAGCGGGACCGGCCAGGGCCGCCACCTGGATGGTGGAACGCGCGACCGTATTCGGGTTGTCGGCCGTCCCAAAGAACATCTTGAAACCGTCGTTCATGCCGGCAAAATCCATCTTGCCGCCAAGCGCCGGGTCGCCGGCGAGGAACACCGTCATCTTGATGATGTCCGACATGGCGTAGCCGTGACTCGCCAATATCCCCTTGATCTTGGTGAGCGTGCTCACCGTCTGCGTCTTGGTATCGCCATAGTCGGCCATCGTCAGCGGTGGCGACGTCGGCTTGGCAGGATGGATTGGTGCGGCGAGTTGCCCGGACAAATAGAGCGTCTCGGCACCGGGCGGCACCAGCACCCCCTGCAGGATCAATGCCGGCGTCGGGCCGACTGTTTTGAAGCGCGTGATCTCGGCGGCCGGCGCTGCTGTCGCGAGCAGTCCTGCAGCGGCGATAAGACAATAGGCTTTCATCATCTTCCCCTGTGCGAAGAAGGAGGCGACGTCGCGCGGACGCCGCCTCCGGTTGTACCCGCGCTACGATCTAGAAGCTGAAGTCGATCCGCGCGTAATAATAGCCGCCATTGATACCGTAGGCGGAGAACGTGTTGGGAGCGTCGTAGACGTTGCCGGCGGTGGAAAGCGTCAGCACCGGACCGCTGCCGGGGACGGCCACCACCTTGGAGGGCTTCTTGTTGAACAGATTGTTCGAACCCACGGAGAATTTGAGGCTTTTGGTGAGATCGACCCCTACCTCAAGATCGGTGATAGCGGCCGTTTTGACCTGGTTCTTGTAATAGGTCCCCCCGTTGGGGCTGTAGAGGATGTAGGACTTGCCATAGAGCGTTTCGCGCGCCGTCAGCGAGAAGCGGTCCAGCGACCAGTTGAGCCCGCCGATGACCTTGAACTTCGGCGACGAGTGTTCGAGCGTGCTCGTCGATGTCCTGTCCAGCAAGGTCGCCGCGACCGGGTCGATCTTGGAAATCTTGATGTCGTTATAATTGCCCGACAACGTCAGGTTGAAGCTGCCATAATCGGACGGGATCATATAGCTGCCGACCACGTCGACGCCGTTGGTGTTGGTGTTGAGCCCGTTGGTGAACGCCGCCACCCCGACCTGCGTCACCGTTGGATCCAGCACGTTGCCGTGCGCGGCGATGGCCAGCAGCACCCGTGGATCGTTGGTCGCGCCGCCGAGGCCGAACAGCGTGCCGGAGCCGACGACACGATCCTTGATGCGGATATGATAATAATCGATCGTCAGCGTGGCCCGATCGATCGGCCGGAAGACCGCGCCGGCGCTGATGTTGAACGACTTTTCCGGGCGGAGATTGTCGAAGCCGATCAGCTTGGCCGCCGCCGAATTGGCCGGTAGCTGCACCGTCGCCGACGTCGGCGACACGTTGGTCGCAGAGTAGAACTCCTCCGCCAGCGTCGGAGCGCGGAAGCCGTTCGAAATAGTGCCGCGGATGGCGACCTCCGGAGTGAAATCATAGCGCGCCGTCAGCTTGCCAATGACTTCGCTCCCGAAATCGGAATAATGTTCGTAGCGGCCCGCTGCGTCGAGCTTGAGACCTTCGAATGGATTGAGCGCGATGTCGATATAGGCGCTTTCATTCTTGCGCGTATGATGCCCGGCGTCGGTCGGCTGGAAGCCCGGATAGGATTGGCCGCCTTCCTTGTAGATCGACGCGGGGTCGCCGCTGCCGATCGTGTAGCCATTCTTGCGATATTCGGCGCCGAAGGCGACGTTGAGCGGCCCGGCAAGCCCGACGTCGATCTCCTTGGAAAAGTCCGCGTTGAGCGTCAGTTCATCGTTGATGAACTTGCCGTCATACATCGTCGTCGGCGTGAAATGGGTGTCGACATACAGCGCGGCATTGGCTGAATTCTTGGTGTAGATCTTGTCCTGGTCGCGGCCATAGGTGGCGCTCACATCCCAGTGGAAACCGGCCAG
Source organism: Sphingomonas crusticola (assembly GCF_003391115.1). NCBI lineage: Bacteria > Pseudomonadati > Pseudomonadota > Alphaproteobacteria > Sphingomonadales > Sphingomonadaceae > Sphingomonas > Sphingomonas crusticola. The sequence continues at coordinate 3,177,341 of NZ_QTJP01000001.1, read as the reverse complement.
ATCGCCCTTGGCGCCGCCGGTGATCGCGGCGTCGTCCTCGCGGAACGCTTCCTGCGGGTTGAAGCCGAGTGGGTTGAACAGCACTTCGCCGGGCGTGGTAAGCGATCCCTGGACGCCCAGCACCGGCGAGTAACGCACGCGGTCGGGCACGCGATAATTCTCATAAGCGGCGGCGGTGCGGTGGCTGTACGTGCCGAAGCTGTAGAGCTGAACGTCGCCAAAATCGTAACCGGCGTTGAACCCGCCTTGTGCCAGCTTGGATTGTGGATCGCCGAAGATGCGGTTGACGTAGGGTGCCCCCGGCAGATTCTGGTAGAGCGCGACCTGCTGCGGCGAGAGGCCGGTGGCGGTCGAACGGACGGTGCCGTCGGGCAGGTAGACACGACGATCGATGCCGCCGACCTGGCTGCGCTGGTGGTAGCGGTACATGCCGGTCAGGTTGATGAACCCGCCCTCGCCCAATTTGGTGCCGAGATTGACGTTGCCCGAGACGATCTTGCCATCGCTCTTGTAATATTGCCCCGCCGTCGCGCTGGCGGAACCACCGTTATCGCTGTCCTTGAGGATGATGTTGATAACGCCGGCGATGGCGTCGGAGCCATATTGGGCCGCGGCGCCGTCCTCCAGCACTTCGATGCGCTTGATCGAGGAAGGCGTGATGAAATCGAGATCGGGAGCGGCGCCGCCCTGGCTGACGCCCGACAACACTGCCAGGTTGGCCGTGCCGTGGCGGCGCTTGCCGTTGACGAGGACCAGCGTGTGGTTGGGGCTGAGGCCGCGCAGACGGGCCGACAATGTTAGCTGGGCGGTGTCGCCGCCGAACGCTGCAGCGTTGAACGAAGGAATGAGCTGGGTCAGCACCTGGTTGAGGTTGGGTTGGCCGACATGCTCGATCGCCTCGGCCCCCAGCAACTTGATCGGTGCCGCGCTTTCCGCCGCGGTGATGCCGACTGAGCGCGTGCCGGTGACGATCACCTCATCATCTGCGGATACCCCCGCCGGGCTGGCTGGTGCAGGTGCCGGATCCGCAGCTTTTGCTGCCTGCGCGCCAGCGATCAGCGCCGCGGCGATCGCCACGCGCGAAATCATGCCAATGTTCGTATTCATATAGCCCCCTAAATGAAACCTAAGCCTCAGGAGCCTCTCACCGAACACGACTATGATCTGTCGCTTTTTTAATTTTGTACAAGCGCCAACCCTCCGCGAAGCGGAAAGTTGTTTTTCATCCCCCGAATGAGCCTGTTAAGTTTACAGCGAATCATTTCTCCTCATTCGCGCGAATCAACTACGTTCAAGAAGCTATCTTAATGATCAGGTGCTGCAAGTGCTCCGACGCTCCCGAAGATTTAGCGGCTAATACGGAGCGTGCCTGTATCATTTCGGCAACAATTCTTTTACCATGGCGACGAAGCGGACAGCCGTATCTCCGCATTGATAGCTAACCGCCTCCCCTGGCCGGTAGCCATGCGCCGCGTAGAACGGCACGCCGGGCAAGGTCGCCATCAGGGCACCGCGCGTGAAGCCGGCGGCGATGGCGGCGGCCTCGCATGCCGCCAACAGCTTTGTGGCGACCCCCTTGCGGGCATGACCCGGCGCCACGAAGAACGCCCTCATGCGTGCGGCCTCGCTGGCCGGATCGAGATAGCCGGGCTCGCGGGCAGCAAAGCGATCGCCGCCGAACAAGGTCCGCTGTCGGCTCCAGCCGCCGCAGCCGACAATCTCTCCCTCCTCCTCGGCGACGAAGTAGGTTCCGTCGGCGACAAGGTCGGAATCGACGCCGAAGACGTGCTCAATTGCCGCCTCGATCTCGCGTGCACTGTAAAAGCCTGCACTCAGCGCGCGTGCCGATGCGGTGATCAACGGCTCGAGGACCGGGATGTCCGGCGCGCGCGCCGGCCGGATGATGACGCCGGCCCGGATGGTTCGGCCGGCGTCGGACATGTCAGGCTGCAACCCGCGCATATCGAGGCTCGACCATCGCCTGGGCAGTGACGCGCGCCGCGAGCGCAGTCACCTGATAATGGGCGGACGCGATGCCCCCTTCCTGCCAGCCCGGTGTCTGACTGAGGGCGGCACTGGCGAAGTAGATCCGCCCGTCAGGTTTCTGCAGCAGGCGGAAGGCCGGCGTATCGATATTGCCTTCCTGCCGCCCCGCCTGCGCCGGATTCCAGGCCGGCCATGGCCCAAGGCTGTAGGGGATCTTGTGCCAGTTGACCGCGATGCCGTTGGCGAGGTCCTTGCCATGGCCGGGATGGACCTTCTCCACCACGCCGCGCGCATATTCGATCTGCTCGGCGATCGGACGCTTCTGGAAATCGGCGGCGATCGGGCCGGAGGCATAGCAGGCAAGCAGCATGCCGCGTGCCGAATGGATCGCGGCGGATGGATACCAGATCAGGCTGGTCGGCCCGCCGACGAAAGTGATGCCTCCGTAAATCTGGTCCTCCTTCTCCCAGAAGCGCGGCGCGTCGAAAGCGATCTTGTTGGAATAATCGTAGACCACGCCCGCAATCGCCTGCTTCACCGGCTTGGAGAAATTGGTGTCGATCGAGGTCAGCACCGGGAACGGGATGGTGCAGATCAGATAATCGCCCGAAACCGTGTTCATCACGCCGGACCCCTTGTCGCGATAGACGACTTCGACACCCTTCGCGGTGTCGCGGATACGCGTAACTTCCGCGCCCCGTACCGCGGGATGCTTGAGGTTGCGGTCGAAGCCGGCGTGAATCCGATCCATGCCGCCGACCGGCTCGACCATGGTTGCCTGCATGTAGAACACGTCGTCGAAAAGGGTCATCGGCAGCTGCTGGTTGGCGAGCAACGCGGACAGCGGCCGTGGGGGATAGCTGGTCGCGAAAGTCGGCCCGGCACCGGGTAGCGCGTCGAAGCCGGACCGCGCCGTTCCGGCGAACGAGCCTTTCTCGTCGAGATCGCCATAGAAGCGCAGGAACGGCAGCAACTTCTCCTTGTCGGCGGGCGTGAGCTGCTGGTCGAGCGCGCCTTGGCTGACTGCTTTGGAGAGCAATTCGGCAATGTGGCCGCGCATGTCGTTCACGGCCGTGCGCTGGCGCATCTTGGTGCCGTCGTCGGCGACGACGTAAGCGGAGCGGCTGGAATTGACTTCGACTTCGAGCGGCACACCGAATTTGTCCGCATAGCCGAGCAGGCCGGTGTGGAAGCTCGGGATACGCGCCGGACCGGCATTGAAATAGGCGCCGTCCGAGAAACGCGCGGTCTGCGTCTCTTCCCCGTTCATTTCGATCTTATCGCCGTCACGCACCGTCCAGGCACGTCCGCCGACGCGCTCGCGCGCCTCGAGCAAGGTGACGAGGAAACCCGCCTGCTCCAGTTCGTAGGCGGATACGAGCCCGGAAATGCCCGCACCCAACACGATTACATGCTTGCCCTTGCCGAGCGTCGGCGGCAGCGCCGGCATCCCCGCCGCGCGCGCCTTACTCATCAGTCCCAGCGCCTGCATCGCGCTGAAGGTCGCCCCCAATCCACCAAGATGGCCCAGCCGTTCGAGCAACTTGCGTCGTGTAATCACTATGCGACCCCCAATTTCAACGGGGGCATTTTGCCCTCCGAAGCACTGCCGCGGCTAAGCGGCGCGCCGTTCGGAGCATCGTCTCCCTGGGATCGGCCATCTGTCGGCGGCTGGCATGTGCTTGTCCGCCCCGTGACCTCGGGAATCGCAGACAAACGCAATCGCTGGCGGCGTGCAATTGCAATTATTGCAATTTTGTTACCTGCACGTCCTGATTTTGCGCAAAAGATTGCCGAGCGTGGTGAGCGCAGCGCACGTGCTGGCGTTGAATGCCCGATCCAGCTTCAATTGCCGACGATCGAGACCCTTGTTCGCTCCGCTAAAGCGTCAAGACAAAGAACCAAACCGCGGTCAGGCTGACCGCGGTCGCCACGACAAGTAAGGGCGAAATGATCGTACCGGAATGTCGCCAGCGCTGCGTTTTCCAATTGCGCGGCAACTCATCTGGTTGTGGCGAGCGCCACCGCCTCCTGGTCCTGATGAGGTCATCGCCACAGCGCCTGCATTCAGAAAAGAGCTTTCGCTCAACTTTGATGATCTTTCCGCGTTTGTGTATACCAAGATAACACGCAAGTGCGGATGTCCGGGATCGTGCCCGCCGCATGCAAAACCCCCGTTAGCGATCAGTTATCCCCACCGATGCTAGGCGAAATGACCAAGGATCAACACGACTAATAGCTCGGAAATGGACCGAGTTGCGCGGGAGCGAAGGGTCGATAATGCATAATTGCCGAAATTATCGGAGCTGAGGCGGCACGAGCCTTATTTCAACATCGCGGCAAGGTCACCCGACAGCAATGTGCCGACGCCGCCGGACACTATGGTGGCGAGGCCCAGATAGAGCGCGCTCACCCGGGCCATCCGCACCCGTGCCACGCGCTTGCGCCGAGCCACCCAATGCTCGCCGGCAGGCTCCGGCGCACGGTGCCAGATATAAGCCAGGGATCCCGCAAACGCCGCCATGACGAAGCTAAGCAACGCTATCAGATACATGCTAAGCTCCATCCCCACATCCAACTGAACGCGCATTAGGCGCGCGCGTTCATTTTTATCTGTTTCCGTTCTACGGCTTCGATCTCCGCTGCTACAATCTGGGGGAGCGCGCCATCGGGAACCATTCAGGATCGGATCAAATGGTTACGGGCAATGCAACCAAAGGCCTTCGAAACCGCCTTATGCAGCCTTCAACCGGGCGGCAACATATCAGGCCTGATTTCCGTCCCCGCCCCTCCTTGCACCCATTTGAAATGCTCACGCTATTTCAATATTTTAACCTGAGTTGCAGGCAGTTCGAAATCGCAACTTTCCGGCGGCAACGTCGTTCCGATCATGACGTTGAACGATTGCGAGGAGTGCGTGATGGAAGCGCAAGTGCCGTTATCGATCGCGGGGCAGGGCCAGATGTACCAAGGCCCGTTACCGGATCGCCATCGCGGCCGCCGCATTGAAGGGCAGGCTGAACAGGCATGAACTCCTTGCCCCTTGCACCCGTGCTCACCCACCATGGCTGACGACATCTCCTACCTCGGGCTGCTCGACGACGAGGCGATCATGCCTGACGCCGCCGCCTTGGAGCTGGCGCGGCTGGATCATGCCGGCACCGACCTCAATCCCTATCTCCAACTTTTGAACAGCCTCACCAACCGCCTGGCGATATTGGCCGAGGGGGCGGAGACAGCCGAGGCGCAGGCGCACGTGCTGGCCCGCGTCATGGCCGCCGAATATGGCTTCCACGGCGACCGGGAGCAGTATGACGACCCGGCCAATGCCGATATGATCCGCGTAATCGATCGCCGGCGCGGCCTGCCGGTGAGCCTGTCGATCCTCTATGTCGGCGCCGCGCGCCGTGTCGGCTGGACCGCAGACCCGCTCAACACGCCCGGGCATGTCCTCGTCCGGCTCGGGCCCACCACCGCACCCACCCTGATCGATCCGTTCAACAACGGTGCGATCCTGGGCGGGCAGGAGCTCGCCCAATTGCTGTCCGGCATATTGGGACGTGAGGTCCAGCCGCTCGCCGAGCATCTTGCACCGATGACCAACCGTGCCGCGCTGGTGCGGCTGCTGATGAACCAGGCGGGCCGGGCGGAGGCGTCCGGCGACACCGCACGCACGCTCTCCTTGCTGCAGCGTATCACTGCGATCGATCCCACGGGAGCGCATGGCTGGTGGGCGCGGGCACGGCTGGAACTCACTCGCGGCGACGTCACCGCCGCCCGCGCCAGCCTCAGCGCCATCCTCGAAGTGACGCGCGATCCCACCATGCGCGAACATGTCGCTGCTGCGTTGGACGGTCTGGCCGGTCACACCACCGGCTGACGACGCGCGGTCCTGATCACGCGAGACGCTGGACCTGCGCCCATCACCAGCTTGCCCGGAGCGTTCAGGACGCTCCGGCGAACCCCCAATGGCGGAGAGGGTGGGATTCGAACCCACGGTACCTTGCGGCACAACGGTTTTCGAGACCGTCCCAATCGACCACTCTGGCACCTCTCCGCAAAGGGGGTCCGGCCGAAGGAGCGGTGCCCCTAACGCAGCGAACCGCACTTGCCAAGCATGGGTTGCACAGGATCGATGCGACATTAGATTACAGATATGATTCCTTCCCGCAGTACGATTACCCCGCCAATCGGTCTGGACACGATGCCGCCCGTTTCGGAAGCGCGCTTCACGATCGGCGATGTCGTCCGCCACCGCCTGTTCGCGTTCCGCGGCGTGATCTTCGACGTCGACCCAGTCTTCGCCAACAGCGAAGAATGGTATGCCGCCATCCCGGAGGACGTCCGGCCCAACCGCGACCAGCCATTCTACCACCTGCTCGCCGAAAATGCCGAGAGCAGCTATATCGCCTACGTCAGCCAGCAGAACCTCGAGCATGACGAGACCGAGGAGCCGATCGACCATCCGGCCATCTCCGGCCTGTTCGAGCCGTTCCTCGACGGCCGCTACGCGCTGCGGCGGGAGCATCGCCACTAATCGCCACGCGATGCGCCCGGCGGTTCATGCTGCGGGCCGTAAATGCTTTTCCCTGCCGCCAAAGCCGCTTAAGGTCTGGCGATCGGAGAATATGTGCATGACGGCTCGTTGGTATCGTTCGTTTGGCCTGATCGCGTTGGGGGGCACTTTGCTCGGCTTGGCCGCACCGGCCGATGCCTATCTCTTCTGGTCGCGCCCGACGCTGGCCGGGGCTCCCGCCAGCGGAGGCGAAAACGGCATCACCCTGCCCATGCCCGGCGCCCAGCCCAAGGAGCTCGAGGCCAATCTGGTGTGGACGCTGCGCGCCGGCCTCAATGTGGCGGCGCTGCAATGCCAATTCGCGCCGACTTTGCGCACCGTCGAGAATTACAACAACATGCTGCACCAGCATTCGGGTGAGCTACAGGCGACCTATGCGACGCTGACGGCCTACTTCAAGCGCGTCGGCGGCAAGACGTGGCAGAATGCGCTCGATCAATATACGACGCGCACTTACAATAGCTTCTCGACGCTTCAGGCGCAGTTGATCTTCTGCGAGACGGCCGCGTCGATCGGCCAGCAGACGCTCGAAGAATCGCGTGGCCACCTCGCCGAAATCGCGATCAAGCGGATGCGCGAATTCCGCAATAGCCTGATCCCTGCCGGTGACCGGGCATTCGCCGTCCAGAATGCGCGCGTGCCATTCGATCCGATCGCCGATCCACGCTGCTACAACAAGAAGGGCAAGGAAGTCCGCTGCAAGAATTGAGCGCGGCCGATAGTCGTCATCGCGAGGGCACGCGCTTGCCTTTGGCGGCCTCGGTTCGCTCCGCTTGCAATAACGCCGGTCGGTAACAACTAGCGCAGCCCGAGCAGTTTGTGCGTCTGTACCGACAGTCGCCAGCGCGGGTTTGCAATCACGAAATCGATCGCCGCCCCGCGCGCTGCCGCGGCATCGACGCCGTCCATCGGCTGGACGAGCAGATGCCGGAAGTCCCAGCTTTCCAGTTCGCGCGGATCCAGCCCCTGCTGCGGCCACACCAGTTTGAGCTCGTCGCCGCTTCGCTGGACGATCTCGGTGCCGGCTTTGGGGCTGACGCAGATCCAGTCAACCCCGTCCGCCACCGGCAATGTGCCATTGGTTTCGATCGCGACGCGAAAGCTGCGCCCCTTGAGCGCAGCCACCAGCGCATCATCCAGCTGCAACATGGGCTCGCCGCCGGTGATCACGATCAGCGGCGTACCTCCGCCGCTTCCTTCGAGCCCCCCGCTCCACAAGGTCCACGCCGCCTCCGTCACCGCCGCCGCATCGGCGAAACGCCCGCCGCCGTCGCCGTCCATGCCGACGAAATCGGTATCACAGAAGCTGCATTGCGCATCAGCGCGATCCTGTTCGCGCCCCGACCACAGATTGCAGCCGGCGAAGCGCAGGAACACCGCACGCATGCCCGCCTGCAGCCCCTCCCCCTGCAATGTCAGGAACATCTCCTTGACGGCGTAGCTCACGCCGGCGGCACCGCGTAACGGGTCGGATCAGCCAGCCCGGCTTCCTCGAACCCCTTGCTGCGCAGCCGGCACGAGTCGCAGCGGCCGCAATGCAGGTCGCCCGGCTGCGGATCGTAGCATGACCAGCTCATGCCGGCATCGAGCCCCAACCGTGCCGCCTCCGCGGCGATATCGGCTTTGGTCATATGCAGCAGAGGCGTGTGGACCTTGAAGCTGTCGCCCTCCACCCCCGCCTTGGTAGCAAGGTTGGCGAGCGTCTCGAACGCCGCCACGAATTCCGGCCGGCAATCGGGATAGCCCGAATAATCCAGCGCATTGACGCCGATATGGATGGCGCGCGCACCGGTCGCTTCAGCCAGCCCGAGCGCCAGGCTCAGGAAGATCGTGTTGCGCGCGGGCACGTAGGTGCTGGGAATGCCCGGCTGCACGCCCTCCTTGGGCACGTTCATGGCAGTGTCGGTCAGCGACGACCCGCCAAACCGCGTCAGATCGAGCGGCAGCACGATGTGACGGATCGCCCCCAAGTGGGTAGCAATGCGCGCCGCGGCCTCCAGCTCAATGCGGTGGCGCTGATTATAATCGATCGTCAGCGCGACCAGCCTGTGCCCGGCCTCCACCGCCAGCGCGGCCACCACCATCGAGTCGAGCCCGCCCGAGACGAGCACCACCGCCGTCTGTTTATCGTCATTCGTCAGCATCGGCGCCGGATATAGGATCGATTGCCGCAGTGCAAAAGAAGGGCCGCCCGGTAAGGAGCGGCCCAGTATGCCTGTTAGGGCTGTCTAGGGAGGACAGTGCCCGAATGGCACGCTCGGCGGCTAACATGGGTCAACTAAACGCCGGGTTAACAGACCCGGGCACACCATTGTCATTGCGAGCGCAGCAAACCGAAGGTCGCCACAAGCAAGCGATTCAGTCTGGTAGCGCAACGAGCCCGTCGGCCTGGATTGCCGCGGCGCGTTCCGCGCCTCGCAATAACGTGCATCCGATGGCTGGCTAATAGCTGCTACGCCGCCAGCGGCTCGATCTTGAAGCCACGCGCGCAAAATTCGCAATTCACTTCGATCAGCCCGTCCGGGCCCGCCATCGCCGCGCGCTCCTCTTCCGGGAAGCGCGCGATCACGCGCGCCACGTGATCCGGGTCGCAGCGGCAGCCGCGCCGTGGCGCAATGCTGGGGCTGACCCGCACCTGATCCTCGTTGAACAACCGCCACAGCAACGTCTCGAGCGGCAGCTCGCCGTCGGCGAGCTCGGCGTCGCGTACGCTGCCGCCGAGGGCCGCGACATGATCCCATTCGGGGTGATCGAGCCTTGTGTGGATGCGATCGCGCCCTTCTTCGCCTTCCGGCAGATGCTGCAGCATCAGTCCGCCCGCCACCACGCTGCCGTCGTCGGCGCGGCCGATCCCGATCCGCACCAGGCTCGGTATCTGTTCGGACTGGGCGAAATAGGATTCCGCCGCCTCGGCCAGACTGGCGCCCTCAAGCGGGACGATCCCCTGATAGCGTTCCCCCGACGTCGCCTGATCGAAGGTGATCGCGAGATAACCCTTGCCGAACAGGCCGAATAGCGACGGATCGGCCGGCAACTCCCCCAATCGCTCGGCATCGTGGCGCACATAGCCGCGCATCTCGCCGCCGCGATAATCGGCGACGAGCAGGTCAATCACGCCATTCTCGGTCTGCGCCTGCAGCGTGAGCTGGCCCTCAACCTCCTTGAGGGTGGCTCCCAGCAAAGCGGCCAGCACGATCGCCTCGGCCAGCACCTTCTCGATCGCCGGCGGATAGCCATGCGCGGAGAGGATGGCGTTGAGCGCCGGCCCCAGCCGCACCAGGCGCCCGCGGGCGTGGCGATCGGGAATAGTGAAAGCGAGGGCGGTATCGAGATTTTCGGAGATCATGCCGGCCATTTAGGAAGCGTTTCGGGTTTTTGCGACACCCATCGATCCGGGCTCGACGTCGCCATCCCCGCGAAAGCTGAGACTGCGAGGCTGGCGCACGCTCTCTCCCGAGACCCAGCTTCCGCTAGGGTGACAGTGCTGCCTAAAGCCTCGCCAGACACCATAACAATACCGCTTTCTGCGCATGCAGCCGATTTTCGGCTTCGTCCCAGATCGCTGATTGAGGGCCGTCGATGACCGCATCGGCCACTTCTTCGCCGCGGTGCGCGGGCAGGCAGTGGAGAAACAGCCCGTCCGCTGCGGCGCCTGCCATCAACTCCTCGGTCACTTGATAGGGCGCCAGCGCCGCGAGCTTTTCGTCGGCATGCGCCTGGCCCATCGACACCCATGTGTCCGTCACCACGATATCCGCGCCCGCACCGGCAAGTTCGGGATCGCGGGTCAGCACGAACGGATGATTGCCCGACCGCGCCTTGGCGGCATCCACCACCGCCGGATCGGGATCATAGCCCTCCGGGCAAGCGGCGGTGACGTCGAAACCGAGCAGGCTCCCTGCCTCGATGATCGAATGCAGCACATTGTTGCCGTCGCCCAGCCATGCCCAGCGCGAGCCCTCAACGCTGCCGCGCCGCTCGATCACGGTGAGCAGGTCGGCCATGATCTGGCAGGGATGGCTATGATCGGTCAGGCCGTTGATCACCGGCACGGTCGCATGGCGCGCCATCTCGACGACCTTGTTGTGATCGTCGGTACGGATCACGATCGCATCGACATAGCGCGATAATACCCGTGCCGTATCGGCGATGCTCTCGCCGCGGCCGAGCTGCATCGACCCCGCATCCATCACGATGGTCGTGCCGCCCAATTGCCGCATCGCCATGTCGAACGACACCCGCGTGCGGGTCGAATTCTTCTCGAAGATCATCGCCAGCACATGGCCGTCGAGCGGCCGGTCGACGTCCGCCTTGCCCTTGGGCCAGCCCGCGCGCGTCAGCTTGCGGCGCCGCGCATCGTCCAGCATCGCACGGATGCCATCGCTGCCTGCATCGGCAAGGTCGATGAAGTGACGGGTCATAACTTCCAATCCCCTTCCGCTCATCCTGAGGAGAGCCGAGCTTGCCGAAGCTTGTCTCGAAGAATGGTCGAGACAGCATTTCGTCAAGCTCAATGCCTCCTCAGGATGAGCGGGATATTGTTAAGCCGCCTCCGGCACCCGATAGCTGCGCGCACCCGCCGACAATTTCTCGATACATTCGGCGATGTGGCTTTCGTCGATATTGAGCGGCGGCAGGACGCGCACGACATTGTCGCCGCCCGCCACCGTCAGCAGCCCGTGATTGTCGCGCAGATGCGCCACGAACGCGCGGCTGTCGCTCTTGAGCTTGATGCCAAGCATCAGCCCGACGCCGCGCACGCTGTCGAACAGATGATCGTGATTGGGCAGCAATTGCTCCAGCGCCTGGCGCAAGCGGTCGCCCATCCGCTGGACATTCTCCAGAAAGTCCTGCTCGCCGACGATGTCGAGCACCGCCTCGCCCGCCGCCATCGCCAGCGGGTTACCGCCATAGGTCGAACCGTGCGTGCCGATCACCATCCCCTTGGCCGCTTCCTCGGTCGCGAGGCAGGCACCGAGCGGGAAGCCGCCGGCAATGCCCTTGGCGACCGTCATGATATCCGGCGTGATGCCATATTGCTCATAGGCGAAGAAGGTGCCGGTACGCGCATAGCCGCACTGAATCTCGTCCAGGATCAGCAGCATGCCATTCTCGTTCGCCAGTCTGCGCAGCCCGGCGAGGAACTCCTGCGTCGCCGGCAAGATGCCGCCCTCGCCCTGGATCGGCTCGATCAGGAAGGCCGCGGCGTCCGGCCCGATCGCTGCTTCGGCCGCGCCAAGGTCGTTGAACAGGACGACGGTGAAGCCCGGCAGCAGCGGCTCGAATCCGTCGCGCATCTTGGCCTGATTGGTCGCCGAGATGGCGCCCATCGTCCGCCCGTGAAAGGCGTTGGAGAAGCTGATGATGCGGTTCTTCTCGGGCGTACCGTTGACATAATGATAGCGGCGCGCCGTCTTGATCGCGCACTCGATCGCCTCGGCGCCGGAATTGGTGAAGAAGACCGTATCGGCGAACGTCTTGTCGACCAGCCGCTGCGCGAAATGCTCGCCTTGAGGGCTACCGTACAAATTGGAAACGTGCATCAAGGTCGCCGCCTGGTCGGCAATCGCCTTCACCAGAACGGGGTGGCCGTGGCCGAGGATATTGACCGCGATGCCGGCGGCCATGTCGAGATAGCGTTCGCCCTGCTCGCCGATCAGATAGGCGCCCTCGCCGCGTACCGGACGCACGCCACACCGTGGGTAGACGGGCATGAGAGGCGTGATCGGCATCGAAACGGACTCCTTGATCATTCGACGAAATGTCGTTCGGAAAGCTCCGGAAAAGAAAAAGGCGACCCAAGCGGGCCGCCTGAAGCGCGCCTATATCGCCGCGCCCTAAGGAGCGTCAATCGTTGAGGCCGGCCGCGGCAGACCGTCATTGCGGGCACAGCGAACCGAGGGTCGCGGAAGGCAAGCAATCCAGTTCAAACGATCGCTGGAGCGCGTCGTCGCTATGCTCCTCGCAACGACCGGCGAACGAAAATCTAAACCCGCGCCAGCCGCCGCAACGCCACGAACGCCGCCGCCGCGCTTGCCGCATAAACCGCATGATGGCCGATATCGGTCGCAAGCTGCTGCGCGTCCCACTTGGTCGGCGGATCGGACAGGCCCAGCACCGTGATCAGCGCCGTACCGGCACCCCATGCTCCCACGAAGAACACCGCGCCACGCGTCGGCTCGGGCACCTTGCCGAGCGCCGCCAACCCCACCCCCAGGCCGCTTCCGAACGCGAAATGCGCGGCCGTCGTAAGCCGCTGTTGCGAAGCTTTGTCGGCCGCTTCGCTGCCCGTGATCGTCTCGACCGCTTCGGCAGGCGTGTCGGACGCCGCACGCCCGGTCAGCCGCATCTCGGTTTTCTGGCTCGCCATCATGAAAAGGCTGCCGACAAAGCCCGCCGCCAGCCCCAAGCCGGCAAGTTTCGCTGAGCGAGTAGGGGTGCTTTTATCCATCCGCGCCAAACCGTTCGCGGCGGCGGCAGGTTCCGGCTAGCCCGCGCAGCGCTTGCCGCTGGCCGGCTCGATTATCGCGATCTCACGGTCGTTTCGGCCAGAAGTGGATCGATCGGCTTGTCGAACTGAATGCCGATACGGCCGCTGAACACCCAGGCAACCTTGCCCTCGATCGTGCCGACGCCTGCCAGTTCGACTTTGACGGCATCGTCGGGGCAAACCAGCACCTGACTGACGACCATCATCCCCCCTGCGGAGAGATTGCGGACCCGCACCGGGACATGGGGAGCGCGCGGACCGCGCAACATCGCCATCAACAGCACGCTTTCGCGGGCGTCGGCCCGCGACGAACCGACGCGCTGGTCGGCTACTGCCACCTTCAGGTGCTTGAAAGGCCGCTCCACCGTCATCCCCAAACGCAGTTTCCCCGCTTATCTGTCGATGATCGTTGGAAAAGACTTAACCACGCATGAAGCCTATTCGTCGCGTGAGACTTTCTCGTTGCGCTCGTGGCGCTCCTGCGCCTCGACCGTCATCGTCGCGACCGGACGCGCTTCGAGCCGCGCGAGCGAGATCGGCTCGCCGGTCACTTCGCAATAACCATATTCGCCCTCGTCGATGCGGCGAATGGCCGCCTCGATCTTGGTGATCAGCTTGCGCTGGCGATCGCGGGTGCGCAGCTCAAGGCTCCAATCGGTTTCCGAAGAAGCACGATCGGTCACGTCCGGTTCGCGCAGCGAATCGACCTGAAGCTGGGCGAGCGTATCGCGCGACTCACGAAGGATCGAATCCTTCCAGTCCAGCAATTTGCGCCGAAAATATTCCTGCTGGCGGGGATTCATGAACTCTTCGCCCGCCGTCGGTCGATAGTCCTGATCAATGTCCGCGATGTCGTCCTGCTCGTCGATACGTTTCGCCGCCGTAGCCATGTGAGTAATCACCCGACCCTTGCGGAACGTTGGCCGTGGCCCCCGCCCCGTCTGCCCTGGGCGCGCCTATACGCGGGAGCGATGGGCCTAACAAGCGGGCGGCGCACAACAAAATGTCGCGCGCCGCCTTAAACCTAAATTAGTTGTGGATATCCTTAGCCCGGCGTCTTGGCGGCTGGGGCCGCGGCCTTGGCGGCTGCATCCAGTTCCGATGCCGTCATCGCAATCACCAGCCCGTTCGGACCTTTCGCGAAGGCCGTCTTCGGGAGCTGCGCCTTGGTGTTGGCGGTGGCCACCGTCACCAGATCCCCCGATACCGCGTCGACCTTGCCGACCACGCCGCCCTTGGCGTCGTTGACCGCGGTGCCGACCGTTATCTCCGTCGGCGTCGTCGCCTGGGCGACCTGCGCCTCCAGCTGCGCCTTGGTGATGGCGACCACCAGACCGTTGGCGCCCTTCGCAAATGAAGTGACGGGGATCGCCGCCTTGGCGGTACCGGTCGACAGGACCGCGCTGCCGTTGGCAACGGACTCGATCGTGCCGACGGGTGCGCCCGTCGTATCGCTGACGGTCGCACCGACCGTCACGTTAGGCGCCGCCGCCGATGCCGCCGCACTTGCTGCGGGCGCCGGCTGCGTTGCCTGGGCGAAAGCAGGACCGGCAAGCATCGCCGAACCAGCCAATGCAAAAACCAGATATTTCATTGCACTCTCCTTGAACGAAATCTCGATCACACTGCACCAACATAAGAAGTGTAGACGGTCAGGCAGCATTGCGCGGGATAAAGCGTGGCGCTGCCGGGTTCAGGCGTTCTTTTCTTCATGTTTCTGGAGGATCGACTCGATCTTGTCCACCGGATGACCGGTGAGATCCTTCGCGATTTCCGCCGCGATCTTGCCCTCTACCTGTTTGTGGTAATGTTTGCGTAGCTCGCCCAGTGTCTTGGGCGGTGCGACGATGATCAGCTTCTCGAACTGATTGGCCAGCGCCGCGCGATTGATGCGCTCGGCCGCCTCGGCGGCAAAGCGATCCTCCGCTTGCTGGTGGAAATCGGCCTCGCCCGCGGTCGATCCGCCGGCACCGGAACCTGCGGGCTTCTGCCCCGCCATATCGGTCTTGATATCGCGATCCGCCTGATCGGCCTGCTGCTCGGCCGCAACAACGGTCAGGCTGATATTGTCCGCATCGCCTTCATTCCGGAAGAACAGCATCTTGGCACCGTCGGCGACCAGAACATAGCTGTCGTGGGGAATGCGCATTGCTTCGTCTCCATGTCGTTTCGGACCCCTAACGCGCATTTGCGCGGGGCGGTTGCAGGCTTGCACGCGCCGCGCCGCACGGTCATTAGCCCGCCATGCACGACATCCGCGCCATCCGCGAAGACGCCGCCACCTTCGACGCCGGGCTGCAAAAGCGAGGCCTCGGTCCGCAGTCGGCCGGGCTGCTGCAGCTCGATCTGGAGCGCCGCGCCCGCGTGACCGAGGCGCAGGAATTGCAGACGCGCCGCAACGAGGTTTCCAAGGGGATCGGCAAAGCCAAGGCTGCGCGCGACGAGGCGGCGGCGGAAGCGCTGATGGCCGAGGTGGCAGGCATCAAGGACCGCATGGCGGCGCTTGAAGGCGAGGCGGCACAGGCCGCCCGCGGGCTGGACGAGGCGCTTGCCGCTATCCCCAATATTCCTGCCGCCGACGTACCCGAAGGCGCCGACGAGGCCGGCAATGTCGAGCAAAAGAGATGGGGTGAACCCCGCGCGCTGGATTTCACAGCGCGCGATCACGCCGATATCGGCCCGGCCCTGGGCCTGGATTTCGAGGCGGGCGCGCGCCTTTCCGGCGCCCGCTTCACCGTCCTGCGCGGGCAAGCGGCGCGCCTTCACCGTGCGCTTGGGCAGTTCATGCTCGACGTGCAGACCATGGCCAACGGCTATCAGGAGGTTGCGCCGCCTCTGCTGGTGCGCGACGAAGCGATGTTCGGCACCGGCCAGCTTCCCAAATTCGCCGACGATTCGTTCAGGACGACCGATGGCCGTTGGCTGATCCCCACCGCAGAAGTCAGCCTTACCAACCTGGCGGCCGGCCAGATCCTTGCCGAAGCGGATCTGCCGTTGCGCTTCACCGCGCTGACGGCCTGCTTCCGCTCGGAAGCAGGAGCGGCCGGGCGCGACACGCGCGGCCTCATCCGCCAGCATCAGTTCGAAAAGGTCGAGCTTGTCGCCATCGCCGCGCCCGAATGCTCGGACGATGAGCATGAACGCATGACCCGCGCCGCCGAGGGCATATTGGAGGCGCTGGAACTCCCCTATCGCCGCATGCTGCTCTGCGCGGGCGACATGGGCTTCACCGCGCGCAAGACGTTCGATCTGGAGGTGTGGCTGCCGGGGCAGCAGACCTATCGCGAGATTTCCAGCTGCTCGAATTGCGGCGACTTCCAGGCGCGCCGCATGGACGCGCGTTATCGCCCGGCCGAGGCCGCGAGCGGCAAGGGCGCCACCGCGTTCGTCCATACGCTCAATGGCTCCGGTCTCGCGGTTGGCCGCACGCTTGTGGCGGTGATTGAGAATTACCAGCAAGCCGACGGGTCGGTCGCGGTGCCCGACGTGCTCAAGCCCTATATGGGCGGGTTGGAGCGCTTGCTGCCGGCATGACGATCGCGGCGGCCTTGCTTGCGTTGAGCCTTGCATCGGCCGCGGCGTCCGACAAGGCGCCTCCCGCCAAACCCTCTGCGGCAAGGCCGGGAGTGATCAAGGGCACCTTCGCCCCCACGCCCAACCTTCTGTTCGTCGATCCCAAGCCTGCGGGCGGACAAAAACCGGTGTGGGATGTTGCCAAGGTTGCGCCAGACGCGGCCGATGTCGCCAAATCCACCTATGTCGTGCAGCCCGGCGACACCCTGTCCGCGGTCGTGCGCAAGACTGGCGCGGGCAACGCGGTGATCGCGCACGAAAACGATCTCGACCCGCCCTACACATTGCGGCCCGGCCAAAAGCTCAAAATCCCGGCCGGGCGTTATCACACGGTCCGCAAGGGCCAGAGCGGTATCGCCATCGCCCGCGCTTACGGCGTGGAATGGTCACGCATCGTAGAAATCAATCATCTCAACGAACCCTTCACGCTGCGCGCGGGCGAGCGGCTGATGATCCCCGCGACGAAGGAAGTGGCGAAGATGACGCTCGAGCAGCGTGCCGCCGCCTTCACCATCGACCTCACCGATATCGCGACCGGCAGCGAGCCCGCGCTCGCGCCCACCGCCCAGCCCGCCGCGCCGACCCCCTCGCCCGTGCGTACCCTCCCGCCGACCACAGCGGTGGCGGAGCCGGTGGTGCAATTTGGCGGCCGCTTCGCCTGGCCGCTCGAGGGCAGGATGATTCGCCCGTACGGGCCGATGGCCAATGGCGGCCGCAACGACGGCATCAATGTCGCCGCCCCCCTCGGCACTGCGATTGCCGCCGCCGCCGACGGCGTGGTGCTGTGGGTCGGCCAGCATCCGGCTTTCGGCAACGTCGTGCTCGTCCGGCACGGCAGCGGCTGGGTCACGATCTACGGCAATGCCGATAAATTGCTGGTCAAGCGCGGCCAGTCCGTGAAGATCGGCCAGACCATCGCCAAGGTCGGCATGAGCGGCACCAGCGCCGACCGCCCGCAGCTTTTCTTCGAGGTCCTGCAAGGCCGCAAACCGGTCAATCCAATGCGCCTGCTCCCCCGGCGCGGCGGCAGCGGCGACGACAGCGACACTCCCGACAACTAGACCTCGTCATTGCGAGGCGCGCAACACGCCGCCGCGATTAAGCAGGGAAAGGCATCTACCGCTTCGTGAGCCAGGACCGGCTCTGCTGCCCGATCAATTCGATCATATTGCCCTGAACCAGGCTGATATCGAGCGGATGCAGCCCCCACGGTGGCGCCGGGCTGTAACGCTGCAAACCAAGCCGCAGCAATTCCGCATTCGGGCCCGGCTCGACCCGCACCCGCAGCACCGCGCCCTGCGCATCAGTCACGCATTCGCCGCTCAGCTGGCCCGCCATCTCGATCAACGGCGGATCGCCCGCTGGGGCAAAGCTGGGCTTGCCCAGGAAGCCATCGAGCGTGCCGCGCCCGCCCCCGATCGCCGCCGGGCTCACGCATAACGCAGCCCCACCCGCGGTTGCGCCGAAAACACGCGGCCCGTCATAACCCTCGAAATAAGTCGACCAGGCGACCACGCAGCCCGCTTGGTTCGCCGCCGTACACGGGAGGATCGCCTTGAAGCTCGCCTGGTCGAGCCCGACGTTGCCGGCGAGATAGGCCGCCACCAACAATTTCTGCGCGGGCTTGCCGTCAATCTCCTCAGCGATGAGCTGCTTGAGCAGGATCGCGCCCTGGCTGTGCCCAACCAGCACGACCCCGCGGCCATGATTGTCGCGCGCCATATAGCTGCGCCATGCCGCCAGCACGTCGCGATAGGGAATGCCGAAATCGAAATTGGGGGCAGCCTTGCCCACCGCCGACTGCGCCATCGAATAGCGCAAGGCGGTGATGGTCAGCTGATGATAGGCCGGTACGAACACCCGGCACTGGGCGCCCAGCCGCGCGGCCTGTCCATGGACCGAGCGCTTCTCCTCCGCATCCGGCACGAGATCGCTGTACAGCGTCTTGTCGGTCGAGGCGGTCGGATAGACATAGAAGCAGTCGATCGGCGGATCCTTGGCGGCAACATAGGGCGCCAGCGTCCGTGCCCCCGCCGCATCGATCCTCATCGCATCGAGATTGGCCGAGCAGGTGCCGTCGTCGACGCCGGGCCGGCAGATCCAGTTGCCGGGCTGGGCATAGTCGACCGTGGGCGTATCGCCATGCGCGGGCAGGCTCGCGGGTACCGGCACCACCGGCATCTGGGCCGCGAGGGGAGCGGAGGCGATCAGACCCGCCAGCACCGAAACCGACAATCGCATGCAGCACACCCCTCGTAATTTCCTCCATGTCACGCTATGTGGCCCGCTTCCCCATGGCAACCACCCTTCCCTCCCCGCCCAAGGTCGGCATGGTGTCGCTCGGCTGTCCCAAGAACTTGGTCGACAGCGAGCGCATCCTGACCAAGCTGCGCGCCGACGGCTATCGCATGTCGCCCGATTATGCGGGGGCGGACATCGTGCTCGTCAACACGTGCGGCTTCCTTGATTCCGCCAAGGAGGAAAGCCTCGATGCGATCGGCGAGGCGATCGCGGAGAATGGCCGCGTCATCGTCACCGGCTGCATGGGCAAGGACGCCGAAATCATCCGTGCGCGCTTCCCCCAGGTCCTCGCCGTCACCGGCGCGCATCAATATGAGCAGGTCGTCGGCGCGGTCCACGAGGCGGCGCCCGTGCCGCCATCCGCTTACCTCGATCTCGTCCCGCAAGCTTCGTTCGGCGGCGACCTCAAGCTTACGCCCAAACATTACAGCTATCTCAAGATTTCGGAGGGCTGCAATCACCGCTGCTCCTTCTGCATCATTCCGGCACTGCGCGGCGATCTCGTCAGCCGCCGCCCGGATGCGATACTGCGCGAGGCCGAAAAACTGGTCGCCGCCGGAACGCGCGAATTGCTGGTGATCAGCCAGGATACGTCCGCCTATGGCCTCGATCTGCGCCACGCTTCCTATCCGCTGAAAGGCGGCGGCGAAGTCCGCGCCGACATGACCGATCTCGCCCGCCACCTTGGCCAGCTGGGTGCATGGGTGCGGCTGCACTATGTCTATCCCTATCCGCACGTGGACCGCGTCATCCCGCTGATGGCTGAGGGCTTAGTGCTCCCCTATCTCGACATCCCCTTCCAGCATGCCGCGCCGTCCGTACTGCGCGCGATGAAGCGCCCCGCCAACGACGCCAAGGTGCTCGAACGGCTGCGCAACTGGCGCAGCATCGCGCCGGACATCACGATCCGTTCCACTTTCGTCGTCGGCTTCCCGGGCGAGACGGAGGCCGACTTCGAATATCTGCTGCAATGGCTCGACGAAGCGCAGCTCGACCGCGTCGGCGCGTTCCGGTTCGAGCCGGTCGCGGGCGCCGCCGCGAACGACCTGCCCGGACAGGTCGCCGAGGAGGTCAAGGAAGAGCGCTACGCACGACTGATGGAGCGCACCGCCGCCATCTCCACCGCCAAGCTCCAGGCCAAGATCGGCCGGACGCTTGAGGTCATCATCGACGCGGTCGACGAGGAAGGCGGCGCTTCAGGCCGTTCGCAGGCGGATGCGCCGGAAATCGACGGCGAAGTGCATCTCCGCGACACGCACGGGCTGACCCCCGGCGACATCGTCCGCGTTCACATCGAGGATGCCGACGAACATGACCTGTTCGGAGCCGTCGCCGCCTGATCAGTCGAGATGGCGCCGCTCGATTTCGCGGAAGATCGCCACCGCGCGCGGCCCGTTGCTGTTTTCGCGTGCCAGCAGGTGGATGAGCTCACCGCTCCGCGTTCGCCGCAGGAAGGCATAGCCGGGGTCTTGGCCAACGGCCGCGCGCTCTTCGAGAAGGCTCAGCAATCCCCGACGGACCGCGAGGCTCGCAACCACCGCCACCAATGTCCCCGCGATCATGTCGGTCAGGTAATGCGTGCCTTCGACCGGCGTCGCCAGCAGCATCGCCAGATTGAGCGCCAGCAGGGGCCAGCGCAGCCGCCGGATCGGCCAGGCCGCGATAATGTAGAGGATGGCGCTCACCGTGTGGAAACTGGGCGCACACACTAGGCCGTGCAGCGAAGTCACCGCGACGCTGTGTACGGCATGCAGCCGCAACATCGGAATGATCTGCGCCTGATAGAGCGCGCTCTCCGGCATATAGGGAATGCGGCCGTGCCACAGATAGGCCAGCGGCCCCTCCGCCGGCGCCAGCGTGAACAGCACGAGCGTGAACAAGGCAGCGAGCCAGAAGGAGGCGATGAATAGCCGCGCTTCCGCTCTCCGCCCGCTGTAGGCGAAATAGGCCAGCAGGATGAAGGGCGTCGCGAAGATGCTCTGATAGGCGATGCTTTCCGCCAGCTGCAGCAGCGGGTGCGCCGCCACGAATTCGTACCAGGATAGCCAATCGAAGCGCAGCAACCGGTCGGCCCGTTCGAGCGCGAAATCATCGAACCCACGCGTATCTGCGGCGACCGGATAGCTTGCCAATGCGCCGACCAGCACGATCAGCGCGAACAGCCCGACATGATCGATCGCGTCGCGCGCGATCCGCTGCGCACGGGATTGCGCGGGCCGGAGAATGAACCGCACGGCGATCGCAATGACCGTGAGCAGTGCGAACAGGCGGTCGGCAATGTTGCGCGGATCGATCTCCACCTGCGCGCGCGCCATCAGCACAAGCACGATCAGCAGGCTCATGCCGACGGCCGCGGCGAGCCAGCGCCCCGGAAGTTCGATGGGATCGTGTTTCAGATTGCTTGCCAAAATCGGATCTTCAACCGGCGGAAGACGCCCGGCTACGGCCGCGGGCCTGAACCGCGCATTGCCATGATGCCAAGGTCGTATTGCGGGCGCTGCCGACACGTGCGAGGTTCTCCAAAACGGGAGATGGGGATGGCGACGGCACACCGGGCGAAGATCGCGATCGTCACTGCATTGCTCGCATCGACAATGGCTGTATCGGCCCCGCCGCCGCCGTGGATGAATAAAGCGCTGGACCCGGATCAGCGTGCCTCGCTGCTCGAGGCGCAGATGACGACCGAGGAAAAGCTCACCATCGTCCACGGCCCGATGGGCCGTTCGCGGATGGGCATCCCCAAGCCGGAGCGCGCGCTCGGCTCGGCCGGTTTCATCCCCGGCATCCCGCGTCTGGGCATCCCCGATCTGCAGGAGGCGGACGCCAGTGTCGGCGTCACCAATCCCGGCAACATCCGCCCAGGCGACGGCGCCACCGCATTCCCCTCGATCATGGCGACCGCGGCGACGTGGAGCCGCGCCCTGGCGTATCAGTCCGGTGTCGCGCTCGGCAACGAATCGTGGAGCAAGGGCTTCAACGTCCTGCTCGCCGGCGGCATCAACCTGATGCGCGAGCCGCGCAACGGCCGGACCTTCGAATATGCCGGCGAGGATCCGCTGCTGGCGGGTATCCTCACCGGCGATGCGATCCGCGGCATCCAGAGCCAGAATGTCGTCTCGACGATCAAGCATTTCGCGTTCAACAATCAGGAGACGGGGCGCTTCTTTGTCGATGCCACCATCGGCGATGCGGCCGCGCGCGAAAGCGACCTGCTCGCTTTCCAGATCGCGATCGAGACCGGCAAGCCCGGGTCCGTGATGTGCGCTTATAACCTCGTCAACGGCCGCCAGGCCTGTGACAGCGATTGGCTGCTCAATCAGGTGCTCAAGCGCGATTGGCGCTATCCTGGTTGGGTCATGTCGGACTGGGGCGCGGTCCACAGCACCGACAGCGCGCTGCACGGGCTCGATCAGGAATCGGGCGAGCAGCTCGATCGCGAGGTCTATTTCGGCGCCCCGCTGACCGAGGCCGTGCGCAGGGATCCCGCCTATCGAGCGCGGCTCGACGACATGGTCCACCGCATTTTGCGGACCCTATTTGCCGTCGGCGTGATGGACCGACCGGCCAAGCTCGCCGCGATTGATTATGCGGCCAACGCCAAAGCCTCGCAGGCCGTAGCCGAAGGTGGCATCGTCCTGCTTAAGAATGATGGCGGGCTGTTGCCGCTCAAGGCCGTCAAACGCATTGCGATCATCGGCGGCGAAGCGCAATTCGGCGTGCCATCGGGCGGAGGGTCGTCCTCCACCATCGCCATCGAAGGTCCGGGCCTGCAAATTCCGGTGATGGGCACCGGCGTGCTCGGCTCGCCGCGGCTGATGATCTACCATCCGTCCGCGCCGCTCGATGCAATCCACGAGCTCTTGCCGGAAGCGGAGCTCCTGGTCGATGATGGCCGTTACCCCGGCAGCGCCGCGGCGGCCGCACGCAAGGCCGACGTCGCGATCGTCTTCGCGACGCAATGGGCAACCGAGAGCTACGACATTCCCGATATCTCGCTGCCCAATGGCCAGGACGCACTGATTGCGGCGGTCGCCGCTGCCAATCCCCGCACGATCGTCGTACTGGAAACCGGGGGCCCCGTGTTGATGCCCTGGCTCGACAAGGTCGGCGCCGTGCTGGAGGCTTGGTATCCCGGCGGGCGCGGTGGCCCTGCCATTGCCAATGTGTTGACCGGACGGGTCAATCCTTCCGGGCGTCTGCCGGTTTCCTTCCCGGCGGCGCTTGAACAATTGCCGCGCCCCGAGATCGTCGGCGCCGGCGCCAATGGCGAGCGGCCTCCGCTCGGGACCAAGCCGCTGCCCCTGCCCTATCGTGAGGGCCCAGACGTGGGCTATCGCTGGTATGCGCGTCAGAAGCTGAAGCCGCTGTTCCCGTTCGGCTACGGCCTCAGCTACAGCCAATTTGACTATTCGGATCTGGCCGTCACCGGCGGAACCACGCTTTCCGTTTCCTTCAACGTCCGCAATACTGGGAAAGTCGCCGGCGCCGACGTACCACAAGTTTATCTGACATCCCTG
Source organism: Sphingomonas crusticola (assembly GCF_003391115.1). NCBI lineage: Bacteria > Pseudomonadati > Pseudomonadota > Alphaproteobacteria > Sphingomonadales > Sphingomonadaceae > Sphingomonas > Sphingomonas crusticola. The sequence continues at coordinate 3,153,898 of NZ_QTJP01000001.1, read as the reverse complement.
GCCGGCGCGCCGGAGCTGCGGCTTATCGGCTGGGAAAAGATCGGGCTCGCGCCGGGAGAGAGCCGGCGGGTTACTCTGGCCGCCGACCGCCGCCTGATCGGCCGATATGATGCGAAGGCGCATGGCTGGCGCGTGCCGGCTGGCCGGTACGAGGTCGGGCTTGGCACATCGTCGGCGGCGCTAGCCGCCCGTGCCAGCGCCACGATTGTCGCCTCCTCGCTCGAACCGTGATTTCCGCTCGGCGTCGCAGGTGGTCTACCGCTTGAGGGACGGGCTCATCTCTGGCAGCGCCACCCGATGACTGATTTCACATCCCTGATCACCGCCGACCGTGGGCAGCCTGCCCGCTCCCTTTCGCTCGTGGGCAAGGCGGACTTTGCGGAGTGGCTCAACCGCCAGCCCCCGCGAGCACGCGCGGCGGTGGAGGCCGCCCGGTTCGAAGGCAAAGCCGACACGTTCGTGATCCTGCCCGGCGAAACCGCCGAAGAATGGAGCGTGGCGATCGGCGTCGACCCCGCGGGCGGCCCATGGACACTCGCCGCCGCCGCCGCCAAGCTGCCCGAAGGAAGCTATCGCCTGGCGGACGGCGTCCCCGGTGACGCGGCGCTTGGTTGGCTGCTCGCGCAGCATCGCTTCGATCGGTATCGCGAGTCGCCCGAGTTGCTGGGCCCGCGTGTCCTGCTGACCTCGGAACCAGCCCGGATCGAACAGATGCTACGCCTCGCGCACGCCACCGCGCTTGTCCGCGATCTGGTCGACACCGGCGCGGGCGACCTCGGGCCCGCCGAACTGGCAGCGGCCGCCAAAGCGGTGGCGGACAAGCACGGCGCCAGATTCTCGGTCGTTCAGGGCGATGCCCTGCTCGAAGCGTATCCGATGGTCCATGCCGTCGGCCGCGCCGCCAGCAAAGCGCGTAGCCCGCGCCTGATCGAGATCGAATGGGGCAACCCCGCCCATCCCCGCATCGCCTTGGTCGGCAAGGGCGTATGTTTCGATTCCGGCGGGCTCGACATCAAACCCGCCGCCGGCATGCTGCTGATGAAGAAGGATATGGGGGGAGCCGCTCACGCGATCGCGCTGGCTGGACTGATCATGGACGCGCGGTTGCCGGTTCATCTCCATCTGCTCGTCCCCGCGGTGGAAAATGCGATTTCGGCGGATGCCTTCCGCCCGGGCGACATCCTCAAGAGTCGCAAGGGACTTCATGTCGAGATCGGCAACACCGACGCCGAGGGACGCCTCATCCTCGGCGACGCTCTCGCCCGTGCGTGCGAGCTGCAACCCGCCCTGTTGCTCGACTTTGCGACGCTCACCGGCGCCGCACGCGTCGCGCTCGGCCCCGATCTGCCCGCCTTGTTCGCTAATGATGAGGCCCTGGCGGCGGAGCTGGCGGAGGCGGCGACGCAGGTTTCCGACCCGGTTTGGCGCCTGCCTTTGTGGCAGCCTTATAATGAGATGCTGAAGTCTGACGTCGCAGACATCAACAACGCCCCCGGCGGCGGCTTTGCCGGTACGATCACCGCTGCGCTGTTCCTGGAGCGGTTCGTTGAATCGTCGGTGCCATGGGCGCATTTCGATACGTTCGCCTGGCGCCCAACGGCAAAGCCAGGTCGCCCGAAAGGTGGCGACGCGCTCGGTCTGCGCGCCGCCTGGGAGATGCTGCAGCGCCGATTCGCCGGTTGATCGCGCGACAAAGTCCAAAATAGTGACCGCGAATGAAACGAAACGGCGCGCCCGCGTGTTTTCCTGCCGACGAGGCAATTAAGCATCGAGTGAGACGTTGGCATGATGCACGACACAACCCTGGCGGGATGGATGCAGACGCTGGTCGGTTATGTCCGCTCGGGTCAGCCCGATCTTACCAATCGCCAGATGGCGTTGCTGCTCTTGGTCTATCTGACGTCCGGGCCGCATACCGTGCGCGGGCTTGCCCAGGCGCTGGGCGTTTCGAAGCCCGTCGTCACGCGCGCCTTGAACACGCTTGGGGCGCTCGGCTATCTGCGCCGGGAGCGTGACGAGGCCGATCGGCGCAACATCTTCATCGCGCCAACGGAAATGGGGCATAAATTCCTTGAAGGTTTCGGCGGACTCATCGACGGCGATACGCCCGCGCACCTCTCGCGACAGGTTCGTCACGCCGCGGCCTGAAGGGTTTCGGCTGGAAGGGCCTTCGCGCCGGCTCGATCCCCGTACGCACGCTTACCGACCGGACATCGCCGATGTCGAACTCGCCGGCATGCTGTTCGCGCCGCATTATGCGCGCGCGCAGCCCTGCCGCTGCATCGCCGACGCCGTGACGATCCGGGCACGTCCGTCCGAACAGGCGCCGGCGATCTCGCAGCTGGTCTATGGCGAGGGCTTTGCCCTGATCGACCAAGCCGGCGAATGGGCATGGGGGCGCTGTGCCCATGACAATTATGTCGGCTATCTCCCGGCTGCCGCTCTAGGCGCGCTACCGGCCGCCACCCATCGCATCGTCGCGCCGCTTGCCCTGGTCTTTGCCAATGCCGACATCAAGGCCCCGGTGATCAAGGCGCTGCCAATCGGAGCGCGGGTTGCGGGCGAGCCGGAGGACGGGTTTTTGCGGGTTGCGGAAGGCTATATTCACCCGCGCCATCTCGCGCTGCTGGACGAAGTGGCGGGTGACGCGGTGGCGGTCGCCGAAAGCATGCTGGGCGCACCTTATCGCTGGGGTGGAAGGGGTGCCGACGGTATCGATTGCTCCGGATTGGTGCAGCGCGCGTTGGAGTTGGCCGGGATCGCCGCACCGCGCGACAGCGACATGCAGCGCGAGCAGCTGGGCGAAGCGCTCGGCGAGGATACGGCGCTCGGGCGCGGCGATCTCGTCTTCTTCCCCGGCCATGTTGGCCTGATGGTCGATGCCGAACGCCTGATCCACGCCAACGCCTATTGGATGGCGACGGTGATTGAGCCGCTGGCGGATGTCGTCGCTCGGCTCGCGCCGCTGCACGACAAGCCGATTATCGCGCGCAAGCGGATCGCCCGATGATCAAGGTCTTCGTCGACGGCGCGGCCGGTACCACCGGGCTGGAAATACGCGAACGGCTGACCGGCCGGCGTGATGTCGAACTGCTTGTCCTGCCGGAGGACAGGCGCAAGGATGCGTCAGCCCGGCGCGACGCCCTCAACCAGGCCGACATCGTGATCCTGTGCCTGCCGGACGATGCGGCGCGGGAAGCCGTGTCGTTGATCGACAATGACACGACGCGGGTGATCGACGCCTCAACCGCGTATCGCACCGATCCAACGTGGACCTATGGCTTCCCCGAATTGGAAGCCGGCGCGCGCGAGGCGGTGGCGGCGGCCAAGCGCATATCCAATCCCGGCTGCTATCCAACCGGTTTTCTCGCGCTCGTCCGCCCGCTGGTCCGTACAGGCTTGCTGCCTGCCGACACCCGGCTCAGCGTCAGCGCGGTTTCCGGCTATTCCGGGGGCGGCAAATCGCTGATCGCGCGGTTCGAGGACGCATCGCTGACGGATGCCACGCCGACCGCCTTCCACGCTTACGGCCTGACGCTGGGCCACAAGCATGTGCCGGAGATGCAGCATCATGCCGGCCTCGCACATCCGCCAATTTTCATGCCGTCGGTGGCGCGTACCTATCGCGGGATGCTGGTCGAGGTGCCGATCCATCTCGATCTTGCCCGTGGACGGATCGCACAGCTGCGCGAGGCGCTGACCGAAGCCTACCGCCACAGCGCGGTCGTAACAGTCAGCCAGGATCATCACGGCGACCTGCCGATCGAACGTCAGGCCAATACGGACCGGCTGGAATTGTTCGTGTTCGGCAGCGACGATTTCGGCCAGGCGCGGCTGGTCGCGGCGCTCGATAATCTTGGCAAGGGTGCTGCCGGTGCGGCCGTGCAAAACCTCAACCTCGCGGCCGGCTTGCCGGAAGCAGCGGGCCTGCGCCTCTAGCGGCTGCCCTGCGCCTTGCGCAGATTGTAATAGCGCTGAACGTTGGCGTTATGATCCTTGAGATCATTGGCGAAAACGTGGCCGCCCTTACCGTCGGCGACGAAATATAGCGCCTGGGTATTGGCCGGCGCGAGCACTGCCGCGATCGCATCGCGACCTGGATTGGTGATCGGCCCGATCGGCAGCCCCGCCATCGAATAGGTGTTATAATCGTTTTGCGCGCGTACCTCGCTCAGCTTGATCCGCCGCCCGAGCGGTTTGCCCTTGGTGAGCGGGTAGATGATCGTCGGATCGGCCTGAAGCCGCATTCCCGTCCGCAGCCGGTTCGAATAGACGCCCGCCACCATCGTCCGCTCCTCGGGAACGCCGGTCTCCTTCTCGACGATCGAGGCAAGCGTCAGCGCGTCGTGCTTGGAGCTGACGACGCTGTTCGCCTTGCGCGTCATCCACAATTGGTTGAGCGTCTGCGTCATGGCATCCTGCATGCGCTTGAGCACCGCCCTGCGCGGCTCGCCCCGCTGGAAGCTATAGGTTCCGGGCAGCACCGAGCCCTCGGGCGGCACCGGCAATTTGCCGGTGAGCAGCTTCTCCTTGGCCAGCCGCTCGAACACTTCGATCGATGGCATACCTTCGGGGATCGTGATCAGGCGCTGCACGGTTCGGCCGCTCTGCAGCAGTGCGAGGATTTCACGCGCGCTCATATGCGGCGCGATCTCATATTCGCCCGCCTTGATCGGCGCGGACGAGCCGAAGCGGCGCGCGAAACGCAGGAAGCCGGTGGTGGAACGCACCGCACCGACCTTCTCCAGCTCGCGCGCGGCGGCGGCCAAAGTCGAGCCCGGCGGCACTACCACCGCGGTGGCATGCTGCGCCGGGCCAGGCCCGGTCCAATTGCGATGGATGGTGAGCCACCCCGCCCCGATGACGATCAGCACGATCAGGACCAGACAGCCAAGGCCGCCGCGGGTTGAGGAGGAACGACGTTTGGCCACGGCCTATCCTAGCGCTCCTGCGATCCGGATCAAATGGCGCGCATCACCAGGCTGGCGTTGGTCCCGCCAAAGCCGAAGCTGTTGTTGAGTACCGCCTTGACCTTCCGCTGCCTGGCGACGTTGGGCACCAGATCCACGCCGGCGCATCCTTCGCTCGGATTTTCCAGATTGATCGTCGGTGGCACGATCTGGTCGCGCATCGCCAGGATGCAGAAGATCGATTCGACCGCGCCCGCGCCGCCGAGCAGATGCCCGATCATCGACTTGGTCGACGACATCGACACGGTCTGCATGGCATCGCCGAACAGGCGGCGCACCGCCCCCAGTTCCAGCTCGTCACCGAGCGGGGTCGAGGTGCCATGCGCGTTGATATAATCGATGTCCTTGGGTTCCAGCCCGGCTTTGCGGAGCGCCATCTGCATCGAACGGAAGGCGCCATCGCCTTCGGGGTGCGGCGCGGTCACGTGATAGGCATCGCCCGTCAGCCCGTAGCCGATCACCTCGGCATAGATTTTGGCGCCGCGTGCCTTGGCATGCTCATATTCCTCGAGCACGACGATGCCCGCGCCCTCACCCATGACGAAGCCGTCGCGGTCCTTGTCATAGGGCCGGCTGCCTTTTTCGGGCGTGTCGTTGAAGTTGGTCGAAAGCGCGCGCGCCTGGGCGAAACCCGCAATGCCGAGCGGGCAGATCGCGCCCTCGGCCCCGCCTGCCAGCATGACGTCGGCATCGTCCGCGGCGATGATCCGCGCGGCGTCCCCGATCGCGTGGGCACCGGTCGAACAGGCGGTCACCACCGCATGATTCGGACCGCGCAGGCCGTATTTGATCGAAACCTGACCCGAGATGAGGTTGATCAGGCGTCCGTGCACGAAATGCGGGCTGACGCGGCTTGGCCCCTTCTCGAAGCGCACGATCGATTCGCTCTCGATTCCCGGCAGGCCGCCAATGCCCGAGCCGATCATGCAGCCGACACGGCAGCTCTGCTCATAGCTCAGCTCGCCCAGACCGGCATCTTCATAGGCCTGGCCCGCGGCATCGATGCCATAGACGATGAATGGATCGACCTGACGCTGGACCTTGTGATCGACGCGCTTGCCCGGATCGAATCCCCACGGATGGTCTGCCGGCTTGACCTCGCATGCGATCGTGCACTTCTGGTCCGACGGATCAAAACGCGTGATCCGCGCCGCACCCGACTTGCCTGCCTTGATGTTCGCCCAGGCAAGCTCGACCTCGGCGCCTACCGGCGTCACGAGCCCCAGTCCGGTCACAACCACGCGGCGCATGGCCTTCTCCTATTCATCTCTCAAAACGAAAGCGGCCCCCCGACACCGGGTCGGAGAGCCGCTTGGCCATCAGGCGAAGGGCTCAGCCCCTCGCAGATCAGCCCTTATGCGCGTCGATGTAGCTGATCGCATCCTTGACGGTCGTGATCTTCTCAGCGGCATCGTCGGGGATTTCGACCCCAAACTCTTCCTCGAAAGCCATCACCAGCTCGACGATGTCGAGGCTGTCGGCGCCGAGATCGTCGATGAAGCTCGCATCCTCCGTGACCTTCTCAGGCTCGACGCCGAGATGCTCGACGACAATCTTCTTCACGCGATCGGGGGTGTCGCTCATATCTTTGTGCCTTCCCTAGGTCTTGATTTGGCGCTGCCCTACAATCGCGGGAAGGGTCCCGCAAGAGGCCGTCAGAGCATCGCCATGCCGCCATTAACATGGATTGTCTGCCCGGTCACATAACCGGCCTCCCGGCTGGCGAGATAAGCGACCGCCGTGCCGATGTCCTCACCCTTGCCGAGATCCCCCGCCGGGATGCGCGTGAGGATGGTCGCGCGCTGCTGTTCGTTGAGCGCGTCGGTCATCGCGCTGGCGATGAAGCCGGGCGCCACGCAGTTGACGGTAATGCCGCGGCTGGCGAATTCCTGCGCGAGAGCCTTGCTCATCGCGGTGAGACCGCCCTTGGACGCCGCATAATTGGCCTGGCCCGGGTTGCCCGTCCAGCCGACGACCGACGTGATCGAAACGATTCGTCCGAAGCGCGCCTTCATCATCGGGCGGCTGGCGGCGCGGATCAGCCGGAATGCGGCCTCCAGATTGACCGACAGCACCTGTGCCCATTCATCGTCCTTCATTCGCATCGCCAGATTGTCGCGCGTGACGCCGGCATTGTTGACGAGGATGTCGAGCTTGCCGCCAAGCGCTTCCAACGCTGACGGGATCAGTGCCTCCACGGACTGCGGGTCCGCAAGATTGGCCGGTACAGTCACGGCATCGCCGCCGATGTCGGCCTTGACCGCATCGAGCGCCTCCTGACGGGTGCCGGACAGCGCCACCGTCGCCCCCTGCGCCGCCAGCGCCCTGGCGATGGCCGAACCGATCCCCCCCGAAGCGCCGGTGACGAGCGCCGTCATGCCTGTAAGGTCGAACATTCTTCTCTCCTAAAGTGCTGCCGCCAGCGCCTCGATTTCGTTCATCGTCACGATGCTGACGACGTTCGCATCGGGCGCGATGCGCTTGACCATCGGACCGAGCACCTTGGCGCCGAACTCGACAAAATCGGTCACCCCCGCATCCCACATCGCCTCGACACTCTCACGCCAACGCACCGTCCCGGTCACCTGGCGCACGAGCAAGTCGCGAATGACATCCGGATCCGCCGCGGGGGCAGCGGTGACGTTTGCGTAGACCGGAACCAGCGGCGAGCGCACATCCGCCTCGGCCAGCGCCTTGGCCATTGCCTCGGCGGCGGGCTGCATCAATGCGCAGTGGAAGGGTGCCGACACGGCCAGCAAGACCGCCCGTTTGACGCCACGCTCCTTCGACAACACCATCGCCCGCTCGACGGCCGCCTTGTTCCCCGAAATCACCACCTGGCCGCCGCCATTGTCATTGGCCGCCTGGCACACCTCCCCTTGCGCGGCATCGGCGCAGATCGCCTCCGCCAGCGCAAAATCGGCGCCGAGCAACGCAGCCATCGCCCCTGCACCGATCGGAACCGCGGCCTGCATCGCCTCGCCCCGCAGCCTCAGCAGCCGGGCGGTGGTCGACAGGTCCAACGCCTGCGCAGCGCAGAGCGCACTATATTCGCCTAGGCTATGGCCGGCGACGAACTCCGCCTTGTCGGCCAGCCGCACCCCGCCTTCCTGCTCCAGCACCCTTAACGTTGCGAGCGCATTCGCCATGATCGCGGGCTGTGCGTTTTCGGTGAGCGTCAGGTCTTCCGCCGGCCCTTCCGCCATGAGCCGCGAGAGCTTTTGGCTGAGCGCCTCATCGACTTCCTCGAACACCGCGCGGGCGTGCACGCTGGCCGCAGCCAGATCGGCGCCCATGCCGACGGCCTGGCTACCCTGGCCGGGGAAAAGAAACGCCCGCATCTAACTCTCCCATTGCCCTGCCCTCACCGGAAACGGACAAGGTGGGTCTCAATCAGCGCAAGCCGGCAAAGGCTCACGATATCGGAGGCGCAGGTAGAGGAAAGCTCGGCATCCACGCAACCCGATTGGCGTGGTACACCGCTCCGCGAACCGGCTTGCCTTTTTGCGCCCCATGCGCGATAGGGCCTGCACCCGGGCGAAGGCTCATGCCTTTCGCCCGGTTTGATTTTTGCAAGACAGCCGGAGGGGCGTCGCATGGGGCGGCGTCAGCGATCGGCAGGAGATATGAAGCATGGCTCTTTACGAGCACGTCTTCCTTGCGCGCCAGGATCTGGCGCAGGCGCAAGTGGACGCACTGGCGGAAGCCGCCACCAAGATTGTTACCGATGGGCAAGGCAAGGTCGTCAAGACCGAGACCTGGGGCTTGCGCTCGCTCGCCTATCGCATCGCCAAGAATCGCAAGGCGCATTATGTGATGCTCGAAATCGATGCGCCGACGGGCGTCGTCGCCGAGCTTGAGCGCCAGCTTGGTATCAACGAAGATATCGTCCGCTTCATGACCGTCCGCGTCGACGAGCATGAGAATGGCCCGTCGGCGATGATGCGCCGTGGCGAGCGTGATCGCGAGCGTGGCCGTGGCGACCGTCCGGATCGTGGCGATCGCGGCGACCGGCCTGACCGTGGTGATCGTGGCGACCGTCCGCGTCGCGACGACCGCGACGATGTGGCCGCGTAAGGGAGTATAGCAAATGGCCCGTGCATTTTTCCGCCGCCGCAAGAGCTGCCCCTTCTCCGCGAAGGACGCGCCCCGGATCGACTATAAGGACGTCCGGCTGCTCCAGGGCTTCGTGTCCGAGCGTGGCAAGATCGTTCCCAGCCGCATCACCGCGGTTTCCGCAAAGAAGCAGCGCGAGCTCGCCCAGGCGATCAAGCGTGCCCGTCATATCGGGCTGCTTCCGTACATCGTTAAGTAAGGAGCGACACGCATGGACGTGATCCTGCTTGAGCGCGTCGAGAAGCTCGGCGCCATCGGCGACGTCGTTTCTGTCAAGAACGGCTTCGCACGTAACTATCTTCTGCCCAACAAGAAGGCGCTCCGCGCCAACGAAGCCAACAAGAAGGTCTTCGAAAGCAACCGCGCGCAGATCGAGGCCGATAACGCTTCGCGCCGCGCGGATGCCGAGAAGGCATCGAAGGGCATCGACGGCAAGACGCTGACTCTGATCCGTCAGGCGTCGAACACCGGCCAGCTTTACGGTTCGGTTTCGGCGCGCGATCTGGCCGAGCTGCTCGAAGAGGACGGTACCCGGGTCGCCCGGAACCAGATCGTCCTCGACAAGCCGATCAAGGCGATCGGCGTCAGCACGATCAAGATCGCGCTTCACCCGGAAGTGACGGTGGCGATCAAGGTCAATGTCGCCCGTTCGCCGGAAGAGGCAGAACTGCAGGCGCAGGGCGTCGACGTCATGGCGCAGATGTTCGAGCGTGACGAAGCCGGCTTCACCGAGGATTACGATCCGAACGCGGAGCCAGGTGAAATCGCCGTCGATGCACCTGCTGAAGCGGCTGACGATCGGTCTGCCGCGGCCTGATCCGATCCGATCTGGAACGAAAAGGCCGTCCGGACCACGTCCGGGCGGCTTTTTTATTTCGGCATATTCGCTACTATGGTCCGGGGGTAATCGGGCGTACGTCCCCCGGGGAGCGGCCATCAGGTCATAGCGCATCATGAATGAAATGACCCCGCCGCGTCCGCCTGCGACGATATCCGATGTAGCGGAGGCCGCCGGCGTATCGATCAAGACCGTTTCGCGCGTCTTCAACGAAGAGCCGAATGTGCGCGAAGAGACGCGCCGGCATGTGCTGCAGATCGTGGCGGAGCTGGACTACCATCCAAACATGGCGGCGCGCAGCCTCGCAGGCCGCAAATCCTACCTAATCGGCCTGCTCTACGATAATCCGTGCGCCAATTATATTCTCGGGCTGCAGAGCGGCAGCCTGGATCGGTTGCGCGGCGACAAGTGGCGGCTGCTGGTGGTGCCCTGCGAGGATTCCGGGCGGCTCGGCGGCAAGACGGTTTCGATGGTACGCTCGGCGGGCGTAGGGGGCGTGATCCTGACGTCGCCGATTTGCGACAATCCTGAAATTTTGAACGAACTGATCACCGCGCGGATACCGTTGGTTCGGATTGCGCCCGCAGGCGATGCCAATATCGACGCGATCGCCCCGTCGGTCGGGATGGACGATTGTTCGGCTGCGGCCGACATCACCCAGCATCTCATCGCGCTCGGCCATCGTAGGATCGCGATCATCCTCGGCGACCCGACCCATTCTTCGAATCAGGAGCGCTGGGCCGGGTTCAATCGCGCGATGGACCTGGCCGGCCTGCAGGTCGAGCCGAGCCTTGTCGGCCGCGGCCTCTACACTTTCGAGAGCGGGCTCGAGGCCGCCCGCTTATTGCTGAACCGGCCGGATCGCCCGACCGCGATCTTCGCCCAGAATGACGACATGGCGGCGGGCGCGATCGTGGCCGCCGGGGAGCTCGGGATTGCGGTCCCGACGCAATTGTCCGTCGTCGGCTTCGACGATAGCCAGATTGCCAGCACCGTGTGGCCGCGCATTACCACCATCCGTCAGCCGATCCGGGCCATGGCCCAGGCTGCCACCGATGCTCTCGTCAAGATATTGGAAGGCTCTCATCGCGCGCCCGAGCATCGGCTGATGCCCTATGAATTGATCGTGCGGGAATCGTGCGGCCCAGTACCCGCCGAATAGCCCCACGCGCAGCGCTCGCTTTCTTGCCTAGGGTAAGGCCCGCGCGCTTGCCTGCTTGGCGACTGCATGCGCGGCCCGAGCCACCTCGCCTTCGCGGCTAGGCTCGACATTACGCATCTCTCCCCGATCCCGCGCAGGCTTCTCCTCCTTCGCGGCTGCCACCCAATCGCTGAGGTCGTCGACAGGTGCGAATTCAGGAACCAGCTCGCGCAATAGAGTACGGACGGCGGCTGCGTCCTGCGCTGCGATCACATCGCCAAGCTGGGCGAGCCGATCGCCAAGCTTGTCCCAGGACAGATAGGCCTCGTTCGCCATCATGATCCTCGGGTGCGCCGTACGGATCGGGTCATTCCCGATCAGCAATTCCTCGAACAGCTTCTCGCCGGGCCGCAATCCGACGACCTCGATCTCGATATCGCCGTCGGGGTGGTCGGCCGAACGGATTGAAAGACCGGAAAGCTCGATCATATTGCGCGCCAGGTCGTACACACGAACCGGCTCGCCCATGTCGAGCACGAACACCTCGCCGCCCCGGGCCATGATTCCGGCCTGAAGCACCAGCTGAGCGGCCTCGGGAATCGTCATGAAATAGCGCGTGATATCGCGGTGGGTGATCGTCACCGGACCACCATCGCGGATTTGCTGGCGGAACAGGGGAACGACCGACCCGCTCGATCCCAATACGTTGCCGAACCGCACGATCGCATAGCAGGTCCCGCCGGCGTCCGCCGCCAACGCCTGGAGGATCAGCTCTGCCAGCCGCTTGGTCGCACCCATGACATTGGTGGGCCGCACCGCCTTGTCGGTGCTGACGAGTACGAACCGCGCTACTCCCAATTGCTCGGCGAGTTGCGCCATGACCAGCGTGCCGAGCACGTTGTTGCGCGCGCCCTCGACCGGATTATGCTCCACCAGCGGCACATGCTTGTAGGCAGCCGCATGGTAGATGGTGGAAGGACGCCACGTCGCGATGATCTCATGCATCCGCGCGCGATCGGTAACGGAGCCCAGCAGCGGAATGATGCGACAGCGATCCTCGGGCCGCATTCGATCTTCGAGCTCGCGGTGGATCGCGTAGAGCGCGAATTCGGAAGAATCGACCAGCAACAGCATTGCGGGCGAACCCGCCAGGATCTGACGGCACAATTCGCTGCCAATCGATCCGCCCGCGCCCGTTACGAGAACGGCAGCGCCGGTAAAGAGGTGGCGCAAATGATCCTCGTCGCCGGCCACGCTATCGCGACCCAACAGATCCTCGATTTCCAGTTCCTTGACGTCGCTCGCGTGGACCTTGCCCTCCGCCAGATCCATCAAGCCGGGCAATGTCCGCACCGCCACGCCCGCTGAACGGAGCCGTTCCAGCACCTCCTTGCGACGGCGGCGCGTCACCGACGGCATTGCCACGACGATATCCGACACGGACAATTTGGGTATGAGCGTCTCCAGCTCGCCCGGCGAAAACACGGGCAGCCCAAGCAGATGCCCGCCCTGCAGCGAAGCGTCATCGTCCAGGAAGCCCACGATATGCATCTGTCGGCTGGTGGCGACGACGCCGGCCAATTGCCGTCCCGACGAGCCGGCCCCGTAGATCAGCACGTTGGAAGAAGCGTCGCGCCGCAGGGCTTTCTGATAAGGTCGGCCGAGCCAAAGTCCGGCGAGCGCCCGCACGCCGGCCACGCTCAGGAAGAGCAGCAGCGGCTGGATAAGGCCGACGGTGCGTGGCACCCCACTGAAGCCATGGAGCGTGAACAAGGTCGCGTAAGCGACGCCGTACAGCAGGCTCGCACGAAGAATGGCCAGAAATGCGCTGGTACCGGCATGACGAAAGATCATGCGGTACAGGCCGGTGGAAACGAAAATCGGCAGAGCGATGACGACCGCGGCGATCGTCGGCACCTTTGCATCGGTCGATAGGTCGATCCAGGTGCCGAGGCGCAGATAATAAGCGACCCAGACCGAAAGCAGGCACAGCACGGCGTCGACCGCGAGCGCTATAGCGCGCTTTAGCGGCCGTGGGATGGCCAAGGCCGCCTCTGCCCACGACTTTACGAACATCGAACTCATACCTTTACATCACATCCACCCACCCGATGGCCATTGCATCAGGTAACTTCAAGCTTAGCATAGGCTTAGCCGCATCCCAAGGAAGGGCCGCTTCGGACTCGACTGCTTGATCGCATCGTTGCTTGCTCCTAGACGGGCGAGGTCTCAGCCGGGCAAGATCCAAAGCCGTGGCGCCAATCATGGATATTCGATGTTCGACGGTAAGACGCTCCTGATCAGCGGCGGCACGGGTTCCTTCGGATCGACGGTGTTACGCCTGCTCATGAGCGAGCCTTTCGCGGAAATACGCATCTTCAGCCGCGACGAGAAGAAGCAGGAAGACCAGCGGCTACATTATCGCGACAAAAGGCTGCGTTATTATCTCGGAGACGTGCGCGATTATCGCTCGATCGCCAACGCGGTCAGCGGTGTCGACTATATTTTCCACGCCGCGGCGCTGAAGCAGGTTCCCTCGTGCGAATTCCATCCGATGGAGGCGGTCAAGACCAACGTTCTTGGCACCGACAATCTGCTCGAAGCCGCGATCGCGGCCGGCGTGTCGCGCGTCGTGTGCCTTTCGACCGACAAGGCGGTTTATCCGATCAACGCCATGGGCATCTCCAAGGCGCTGATGGAAAAGGTGATGATCGCCAAGTCGCGGCTCGCCGTGGGGACCGCCACCACCATCACCGGCACGCGCTATGGTAACGTCCTCGCCTCGCGCGGATCTGTCGTGCCGCTGTTCGCCAATCAGGTGCGCAGCGGCAAGCCGATCACCATAACCGATCCGAGCATGACGCGCTTCGTGATGACGCTCGCCGAAGCCGTGGATCTGGTGCTCTACGCCTTCAAGCATGGCGAGAATGGCGACCTGTTCGTCCAGAAAGCGCCGGCGGCGACGATTGAGACGCTCGCGCGCGCGGTCTTGGAAATACTCGGCGTGCCCGATCATGAAAGCCGCATCATCGGCACGCGCCATGGCGAGAAGCTATACGAAACCCTGCTCAGCCGGGAAGAGATGGCGGTCGCTCATGACCTCGGCGATTATTATCGCGTGCCCGCCGACAATCGCGACCTCAATTATTCGGTCTTCGTCGAAAAAGGCGAGCGGACCATCTCTCAATATGACGACTTCACGTCGCACAATACGCGCCAGCTCGACCAGACCGAGATGAGCGCGATCCTGCGCAAACTCGATTATTTTCAGGGCAGTTCGGCCGGTATCGAAGAATGAGCACGCGCCGCATCCTGGTCACGGGCGCCGACGGCTTTATCGGCCGCAATCTCATCGTCGGTTTGCGCGAGCGCGGATTTGAGATCGTACCGGTAACGCGCCAGACCAGCGACCTGGCTGCAGCCTTGGCCGGCGCTGACGCGGTGGTCCATCTCGCTGGCGCCAATCGCCCTTCCGATCCTGCCGATTTCATGGCGATCAACCGCGATTTCTCGCAGCGGCTGGGTGACGCGATCATCGCGTCCGGGCGTCCCCTGCCGCTGATCGTCGCATCGACCCAGAAGGCGCTCGACGACACGGAATATGGCCGCAGCAAACTTGCCGGCGAACAGACTCTTGCAAAGGCAGGCGCTACCGCCGGAGCACAGGTCCACGTCTTCCGGCTGCCCAACGTTTTCGGCAAATGGTCGCGCCCTAATTATAACAGCGCGATCGCCACCTTCTGCCACAACATCCCGCGTGGGCTGCCGATCGAGATCCATGATCCGGCGACACCTCTGAAGCTCGTTTATATCGACGATGTGGTTCAGGCGTTTGCGACGCTGCTGGCCAATCCTGCCGCTGCGGGTGGTGTCCATAACGTAGCGCCGGTCTATCAAACGACCGTCGGCGCGGTCGCCGACATGATCCGCGATTTTCATGCGGATCGCAGCGACAACCGCATCGCAGATGTCGGCACCGGTCTCACCCGCGCTCTCTACGCGACCTATGTCTCGTTCCTGCCGCCCGACGAGTTCAGCTACCCCATAGTGAGCCATCGCGATCTGCGCGGCGCCTTCTCCGAAATGCTCAAAACGAGTTCGGCAGGGCAGTTTTCCTATTTCAACGCGCTGCCGGGCGTGACCCGGGGTGGCCATTATCACCACAGCAAGGTTGAGAAATTCCTGATCGTGCACGGTCGCGCCCGCTTCCGCTTTCGTCACATCCTCACCGATGAGCGCCACGAGCTCGAAACGTCGGCGGACGAACCGGTGGTGGTGGAGACGATACCCGGCTGGACGCACGACGTTACCAACGTGGGGGACGATGTGATGGTGTCGCTGTTATGGGCGAATGAAGTGTTCGATCGGACCAGGCCGGACACGATCGGAGCACCCGTCTAATGCGCCGTTTGAAGGTCATGACCGTGGTAGGCACCCGGCCGGAGATCATCCGCCTGTCGCGCGTGATCCCCGTACTCGACGCGCATACCGACCACGTTCTTGTGCACACCGGCCAGAATTACGATTACGAACTCAACGAAGTGTTCTTTCGCGATCTTGGCCTGCGCGCGCCGGACCATTTTCTGGAGGCGGCCGGCGGAAGCGCCGCCGAGACCATCGGTCGCGTCATCATGGCCACCGACAAGGTTCTTGCCGAGGTTCAGCCGGATGCGATGCTGGTCCTGGGCGACACCAATAGCTGCCTGGCAGTCATTCCGGCCAAGCGTCGGCGCGTTCCGATCTTCCACATGGAAGCGGGCAATCGCTGCTTCGATGATCGCGTACCCGAAGAGATCAACCGGCGCATCGTCGATCACACCGCCGACATCAACCTGCCTTACTCGACGATCGCGCGCGATTATCTCCTGGCGGAGGGACTGCCGCCGGATCGGGTCATCAAGACCGGCAGCCCGATGTTCGAGGTGCTGGCGCACCACCGCGCGGGGATCGAGGCGTCGCAGGCGCTCGCTGAAATGGGTGTGGCGGCCGGCGGCTATTTCCTGGTCAGCGCGCACCGGGAGGAGAATGTCGACGGCGAGGCTCAGCTCGGGCGCCTGGCCGCTTCGCTGAACGCCGTAGCCGCGCATTACGGCCTGCCGATATTGGTCAGCACCCATCCGCGCACCCGCGCCCGTATCGAGCAATTCGGCCTCTCGTTCGATCCGCTGGTACGGCTGCTGAAACCGTTCGGCTTCCTCGATTACAATGCGCTGCAGATGCAGGCGCGCGCGGTGTTGTCCGATAGCGGAACGATCAGCGAAGAATCCTCGATCCTCAACTTTCCGGCCGTCAATATCCGCGAGGCGCACGAACGGCCCGAGGCGATGGAAGAGGCTGCGGTAATCATGACGGGGCTCGGCGAGGAGCGCATCCTGCAGGCGCTCGCGGTCCTTGAAGCTCAACCGCGCGGCGCGGATCGGCTGATCCGCCTGCCGGCTGATTATGCCGTCCCCAACGTTTCGGCCAAGGTGCTCCGCATCATCCTGAGCTACACCGATTATGTCAGGCGGACGGTGTGGAAGGACTATTGATCCCTGCGCACCGCGCTTGCGGCTGAGGGCGCTATGACCGCCAGATCCAAGAGGATAATCCTTCTCACCAGTTCGTACAGCCGAAGCGTCGGCGATCCCTCCCTGATCAACGATCTCAGCGCGCAGCTGGCGACCGACGGCCATCAGGTGACGGTGGTAGCGATGGACTGGCGCGATCGCCCCGAAACGTCCTCCGCGCATTATCGGGAGCCGAACGGGACGGAAGTCCTGTTCCTGATACCGCCGCCTTTGCCCCGGAGAACGATCTTCCGACGTGGCCTCCGCTTCCTGACGGCAGCATCATCCCTGGTGCGCGATGCCCGGCGCGCGATGCGCGGGCGTGATTTCGATCTGATGATCGTTATCGCCCCGCTGACCCAGCAGCGAGCGCTGATCAAATGGGCGAAGCGCAGCTTCACCTGCCGCTCTTATGTCTACGTCACCGATTTCTTTCCGTTTCATCACCAGCAGATCGGCGCGATGCCCGGCGGCGCCGTCGCCCGGATCGCCTATCTGGTCGAAGCGTCCTTGCTGCGGATGTTCGACGTGATCGGCTGTATGTCGCCGGCCAACATCCGCTATCTCAAGAGTCATTACCGCCTGAAGCCGACGCAGCGCGTCGAGGAGCTCTCCCTGTGGGGACCCACCGATCCCCCACCTGCCGAAGATCAGGCCACCGTCCGGGGGCGCTTTGATCTTCCACTGGACCGCCCGATTGTCGCTTATGGCGGCCAGCTGAGCGCCGGGCGCGGGTTCGACGTGGTCTTGGAGGCCGCGCGGCTGGCGAGCGAGAGCCGCCCCGATCTTTTCTTCCTGATCATTGGCGAGGGTCCACTCGCCGGCATGATCGCGGAAGCGGCCGGCCGCCAGGGCAACATCGCCGTCAAGCCGCGCGTTCCGCGCGAATCCTATCTTTCCCTACTGGCGGCATGCGATGTGGGATTGGTCTGCACCGTCACCGGTGTCGACGTGCCGACCTTCCCATCGAAGACAATCGACATGCTACGCGCCGGCGTGCCCATCGCCGCCGCGGTCGAGAGCACGACAGATTATGCGGACTTCGTCAGGGACAACGAAATCGGGGTGGCGGTCGAGGCCGGCAGCGGCGCGCGCCTGCTGGGGGCGATCGTCACCATCGTCGACGACCCTGCAGCCGCGGCGAGGATGGCGGCGGCCGGGCGCGCGACGCTCGAGCGCGTGTTCGACGTCGCCAAGGTCAGCCGCCGGCTGGTGGCGCAGAGCTTTCCCGAAGAGTACGCCGCCTGACGCTCCCGACCGCATAAGCGATCCAGACGGCCAGTGCGCAGGCGCCATAGGCCGCAGGATAAGCGATCATCGGCGCGTCGCTCCGCCCGAAATGGATGAGCAGCAGCATGATCGCCGCGAACAGACCCAGCGTTCCGGCCTCCAGTCCGACATATCTGATCAATTTCGCCCGCGCGAAGGCGGCATACATCGCTACCGACACTGTCGCCCGGAACAGGTCTCCGGTCATATAGCCGAGGATGAAAGGAACAGCGGGGGTGAACTTTTGCGACAGGAACAGCGGCACCAGCAATCCGGATGCGGCGTAGAACAGGATTAGGAAACCGACCATGATGCCGGTTGCCGCCAGCCAGCTTTCGCGCAACACCTTGCGCCCGTCCTGCACGTGAGCGGCGGTGTAGCGCGGCATGAATATCTGGATCAGGTAGAGCGCCATCAGCTGGGTGGTGGTGTCGGACACCCGGCTCGCCGCCATCCAATAGCCGAGCTGCTCTGCCCCGAACGCCTCGCGATAGCCGTAGCGCAGGGCGAACGGTATGCCGGCATTGAGAATGGCCAGCACCGCGAATGCGCCCGAATAGCCGAAGAGGATCCGCACCTCGGCAAAGACATGGCCAAGCGTGCCGCGCGGCAGGCGATGTTGCCGTACCATCAGTCCGCTCACCAGCAACGTCGCGAGCGAGCCGGCGCTGAAGGCGATCACGGCCAAGGCCGCGTCTCCCCGCGCCAGACCGAAGACCGCGCCTGCCGTGCTGGCCAAGAGCCCGACCGACTGCGCGGCAAGGCTTGCCGGCGTGCGGCCGAGACCGGTCAGCATCGAGCAATAGATCTGGCCCGGTCCCGCCGCCAGGATTGGCAGCGCGATCGCCGGCACGACCCACCAGGCACCAGGATCGCCGGTCAGGAAATCGGCGATCAGGCTGGCGAAGGCCACGCTCGGCACGCCGAGCAACACCACCGCGCCCGTCCAGATGGCTAGGCCGGCATTACGCACCCGCGCACGGTCGCTGTCGTCACCCGCCGCGGCGATCTGGCGGATCAGCCCGGTCTGCGCGCCGCCGACCGAGAGCATATTGAGCAGGGCAGAAAATAATAGGAATTGGGAGAAGACCGAGAAGCTCGCCACCGGTAGGAACGCCGCTGAAATCTTCAGCAAAGCCAGCCCCGACAGGACCTTCAGAGCGAAGAATGCTGGCAGAGCGAGGATCGTCCAGCGCCGCTTTCCCTCCCTCTCCCCCGGCATTCGCCGCAGCTCCCTTTACCATTTCCGACGAAAATCGGCCGATGCCGCCTTGACGGGCGAAACCGGATAGCGTGAATGATTTGGGCGCTCCACGTCTGGCCCGACACTCGGTAGGCTTGGCCGGGGGGTGCGCAGGCGTCAAGCAGGCGGGCCCGCGGCAGGGCTTGCGAGCGTCTCGGGTGAGTGTTCTTGATCAGCCTTGAATTGATTACGAGTTCCTCGCCGGCGTGGGCGGACATGCTCGGCCGGGCAGAGCATGATTTCTATCACCTGCCCTGCTATCTCGAACTGTCCGCCGCGCCGGGCGAAACCCCGCTCGCCTATCTGGCGACGGCGGGCGAACATCGCCTGCTGATCCCCTTCCTGCGCCGTCCGCTTCCCGCCGCCATCTGCGGCGACGAGCTCTTGTTCGACGCCGCATCGCCTTATGGTTACCCCGGACCGATCCGGACGCGCGGAGCGCCGACCGAGTTCGTCATGGAGGCGCTCGCCCCTTTCGGCCCCAAGCTCCGCGAAGGGGGTCTGATCGCGGGCTTCGTCCGCCTGCACACCTTGCTCAACGATCCGGCCTTGTTCGCCGGGATCGGCGAGATCGTGAACCATGGCCCCTCGGTCTTCATCGACCTGACCCTTTCGCCGGAAGAGCTATGGGCACAAACGCGCCGCGGTCATAAGCGCGACCTCGCGGTGCTCGAGCGGCGCGGTTACGAAATCACGATGGACGATTGGTCGCGCTTCGACGATTTCCTCACCTGCTATTATGACAGCATGAAGCGGCTCGGCGCGGGCGACTTCTACTTCTTTTCGCGCGATTATTTCGATCGCCTGCGCGCCTGTCTGGGCGACCGCATCCACCTGTGCCTCCTGCATCTCGACGGCGAGATCGCCTGCGCCGGCCTGGTCACCGAGATGGACGGCCTATGCCAATACCATCTCTCCGCTACCGCCGATCCGCACTTTCAGGACCATCCCTCCAAGCTGATGCTGCACCATTTGCGCTTTTGGCTGAAGGCGCGCGGCAACCGCATTTACCATGTCGGCGGCGGTGTCGGCGCGCTGCGCGACACGCTGCACCTGTTCAAGGCAGGCTTTTCGCCCTTGTCGGCCGATTTCCACACCTGGCGCGTCATCCCGGACCGGGCATTGTACGATCGCCTGGTCGAGCGTTGGTCCGCC
Source organism: Sphingomonas crusticola (assembly GCF_003391115.1). Taxonomy (NCBI): domain Bacteria; kingdom Pseudomonadati; phylum Pseudomonadota; class Alphaproteobacteria; order Sphingomonadales; family Sphingomonadaceae; genus Sphingomonas; species Sphingomonas crusticola. The sequence continues at coordinate 3,133,617 of NZ_QTJP01000001.1, read as the reverse complement.
GCGACCGGGCGCGAACCGGTCGAAAGCGAACATTTCTTCCCGCAATATCGCGCTCCGCTCGAGATCTGAGCAGGCATGCGCATCCTCATCATCAGCCAGTGGTTCGACCCCGAGCCGACCTTCAAGGGCCTGCTGTTCGCACGCGAGCTCAAGCGCCTGGGGCATGAGGTCGAGGTGCTCACCGGCTACCCCAATTATCCCGGCGGCAAGCTCTACCCCGGCTATCGCCTGCGCCTGTTCCAGCGCGACACGACCGACGGCATCCGCATCCTGCGCGTGCCGCTCTATCCCAGCCATGACGGCTCAGCACTACGGCGTGCGCTGAATTATCTCTCCTTTGCGCTGGCCGCCACGCTCGGCACCATCTTCGTCCGCCGGCCGGATATCGCCTATGTCTATCATCCGCCGGCAACCGTCGCCCTGCCCGCGATGGTCCTCAAACATCTCCGGGGCGTCCCGTTCGTCTACGACGTGCAGGATCTCTGGCCGGAATCGCTGAGCGCCACCGGCATGGTCCGCGGCAGCGCCATCCTCGATCTGGTACGGGCAGGAATGCGCCGGATCTACCGCAGCGCTGCTCACATCGTCGTGCTGTCCGACGGCTTTCGCGCCACGCTGGGCGCCAATGGCGTTCCCGAACAGCGGGTCAGCGTCATCCCCAACTGGACGCACCAGCAGGATGCCGGAACCGCGGCCGAACGCGCGCAAGCCCCTGCGCTGCGTCCCGATGCGCGCTTCAACATCATGTTCGCGGGCACGATGGGGCGGGCTCAGGCGCTTGAAACGGTTCTGCAGGCCGCCAAGGCGCTGCAGGATCGCGCTGCCGCCATAGACTTTACGTTCGTCGGCGGCGGGATCGAAAGCGCGAAGATCCGCGAGCTGACCGGCTCCATGGACCTCCGCAATGTCCGCTTCCTTGGTCAGCAGCCCAGCAACGCCATGGCCCCGATCTTCGCCGCCGCCGATGCCCTGCTGGTTCATCTCAAGGATGATCCGCTATTCGCCGTGACCATCCCGTCCAAGACCCAGGCCTATTTACAGGCGGGCAAGCCGATCCTGATGGGCGTGCGCGGCGACGCCGCGCGGATGGTGGAGGAGGCAGGTGCAGGCATCGCCTTCCCACCGCAGGATCCACACGCACTAGTGGAAGCGGCATTGGCCATGGCTGAGTTAAGCGAGCCCGAGCGCCGGCAGATGGGCCAACGTGGAGCGCTCTATTATGCTGAAAGACTGTCGCTGCCGATTGGCGCCCAGGCATTCAGCGCGATTTTTGAAGCGCAGCGCTACAGCTGGCGGCGCGGCTTCGCGCTCAAGCGCCTGATGGATGTCTGTGCCGCCTCACTGGCGCTGATCGTCCTCGCCATCCCGATGCTCATCATCGCCCGGCGGATCGCGTCGATCATGGGACGACCGGTCTTCTTCCGTCAGGAGCGGCCGGGACGGGACGGCGTGCCGTTCAACATGCTGAAATTCCGCACCATGACCGACGAATGCGACGCTTCCGGCAATCTGCTGCCCGACAGCCACCGGCTGACACCGCTGGGAGCATGGCTCCGCCGCACGAGCCTCGACGAGCTACCGGAACTAGTGAACGTGGTACGCGGCGATATGAGCCTGGTCGGCCCGCGGCCCCTCCTCATGCGCTACACGAAATTCTTCTCCCGGGAGGAGCGGCTGAGGCTGACCGTACGCCCCGGCATCACCGGGCTTGCGCAGACCAGCGGCCGCAATGCGGCATCGTGGGACAAAAGGCTGGGCCTCGATGTCCGTTATGTTAAGCACTGGAGCCTGCTGCTCGATATCCGGATTCTGGCCATAACCGTGCTGCATGTCTTTTCCCGGCGCGACGTCGTGGTCGATCCCGTCTCGATCATGCAGGACCTCGACGAAGAACGGCAGGCAGGTGGCCGATGATAATCGAGCGCGCCCTGGTTGCGGATACCGGCGCAATTGCGGAGCTGTTGCAGCTCTCCTTTGACCCGGAGCTGCGGCCCTTCCTCGCTTATGCCCAGCATGGCGTCGCGGCCTTCCTGAGCGACATCCTGGTTAATCCACTGCTGTTCGCCGATCGCCATCTGCTGGTCTGCCGGGCGAGCGACGGGACGGTGATAGGCTTCGCGGAATTCCGTATTTCCAGCCGGACCGAAGGCTTTCTCTATTATATCTGCGTGTCGCCCGCCGCCCGCCGGCATGGCGTGGCCACCGCGATGATCGATACTTTCCTCGCCGATAATGCTGGCCTTGCAACGCTTGGGCTGGACGTATTCGCGACCAATGACGCGGCGATCACCCTTTATGGCAAGCGCGGCTTCGTCCGCAGCGGACAAAGCGACTGGTGCATACGGCCGATCCCGGCGGCCGGGCCGGACGCACCGGGCCACTGTCTCGTCGCCAACTCGACACCCCTTGCGGCCTTCTACCGGTACGGCTTCTGCGAACTGACGCTCGACTTCGCACGCGGCCCCCTACGCATAGGACGGATCGGCGCCGCCGTTCTGCGCTGTTCGTCAGCCGAGATTTTCCAGGATGACGCGCTGCTGGCGGCGGCTGCCGCCGTCCTGCCGCCTGCTCGCACCGCTTTCCTGATTCGCCCCGCCGAGCTGCGCGGCGGCCGGCTGCGGGACGAGGCGCTGCTGAGATCGTCATACCGCATGGTTCTGGCGGTCGAGCCCTGACCGCCGACGGCGGCTTAGCCGGCCTGACGCGCCAATATTGCGCACACCCGCGCCACGTCGGCCTCGTCCATCGCCGAACCCGACGGCAAACACAGCCCGCGCTCGAACATCCGCTCCGCCACGCCGCCCGCGATGCAAGCGGCGTCGCGGAACAGCGGCTGCAGGTGCATCGGCTTCCACAGCGGGCGGCTTTCGATATTCTCGCGCTCCAGCGCGGCCTGGGCCTCCTCGCGGTCGAATCCCGCCTCCGCCGGATCGATCGTGATGGTCGTCAACCAGCGGTTGGCGGCCATCCCCGCCGGTTCCCCCACGAACGCCACGCCGGGCATGTCGCCCAGGCTCGAGCGATAAGCAGCGAAGATCGCCCGCCGCGCCGCGACGCGGTCGGCCAGAACCTCCAATTGGCCCACCCCGATCGCGGCGCAGACATTGCTCAGCCGGTAATTATAGCCGTACGTCTCATGCTCGTAGTGCGCCGCCGGCTCGCGCGCCTGCGTCGACAGGAACCGCGCGCGCGCGATTGCCTCGCCATTCTCGCTGGCAAGTGCCCCGCCGCCGGAGGTGGTGATGATCTTGTTGCCGTTGAACGACAATATGGTGAAGTCGGCGCCCTTGCCGGCGTGGACGCCGTCGCGATAGGCGCCGACCGCTTCCGCCGCGTCGCTGATCCAGATGAAGCCGAAGCGGTCGGCCAGCGCCCGCACCCGGACGGCGTCGACCACGTGCCCATAGAGATCGGTGGTGATGACGACCTTGGGCTTGTCGGCGCGCGTCTCCAGCGCTTCCTCGAGCAGATCGAGGTCGAGCAGGAAGCCATCGCGTTCGATATCCAGGAAAAGCGGCGCCGCCCCCATGTAGAGGATCGGTGCGACCCCGCCGATGAAGGTCATGGTCGATCCCCACACCACATCCCCCGGGCCGATACCGCTTAGGCGCAGCGCGAGGTGGAGCGCGGCGGTACCGCTCGACAGGGCGACGACATGGCCGATGCCGGTAAGTTCGGCGAGCTTCGCCTCGAACAGGTCGATCATCGGCCCGATCGGCGCGATCCAGTTCGAAGCGAAGGCCTCGCCGACCAGCGCCTGCTCGCGCGTCCCCATATGCGGCGGAGACAGATAGAGGCGTGGCGGGCTGGTCATGACTGCGGGCATCCGAACGCCGCCGCGGTTCCCGGCGTCGGCACACAGGCGTTGGCGGGACCGGTCGTGATCGGTGAAGCGGTCGCAGCCAGCGGCTTGAGCGCGCCCTCACGCTCGATCCGCGTCTGCAGGCGCGTCGGCAGTCGCGTATCGATCCGCTTGGTAGCACGCGCATCGTGATAATCGCCGCCGATGCGGTCGCCAGGGAGACGCTGGCGTGGCGCCGGCTGGGCAACCAGCGACACGGCCGGCACGATCGCCAGCAAGGCTCCCAGGATCGGACGCCATATCATCGCCGGCCCTCCGGAACAGGCAACACGCGCAGCTGGCTGATCTCGCCGGAACTGCCCGCCGGGTCGTCACCGCCGTCGACCACCACTTCCAGCCATTGCGCCGTGCAGCCCGCGGGCACGGTGACGCGGCTGGCAAAAGCCGCCCCATGCTCGCCACCGTTCTCGATCGGGATCGTGGCGATCACCGCACCGCCACCGGCACAGGTCAGCCGCAATTGCGCGGCGCTGGCAGCGTTGAAGGCACGGCCGCCGACGATATAGCTCGCGCGCGGCAATAGCAGCAATTGGCGTGCGACCACCCCGCCCGCTCCCGTCGCCGCATGATAGGCAAGGCGGCTGGCCGGACCCTCCAGGCGCGGTTCCGCGGCGATGCCGCTCCCCGGCAGGATCGCCCAATCGAACGGGGTGGCGTTTTCGCCGAGCCGGGCAAAATCGGGATCGCGCAGGCCGCTGCGGACCGCGCCATGACGCGACGCGCTATAGGTCTCCCATGCGCGATCGTAACGCCCCGCATCGGCCATGCGCGCGGTCGCAAGCGCGATCGTCGTGTCCGGCAACGGATAGCCATGGCGCGCCAGTCCGACGAGCAACCGCGCCAGCCCATCGAAATCCCGGGCGTCATGGCTGGCCTGATTCAGGAACGCGTCGGCCCAGCGCGGTTTCGCCCGCAGCGTGTCGATCAGTCCCTCCACCACCGGGGGCTGGGCAAGCGCTGCCACCAGCACCGGGAAGAGCAACGGCGCCGTCGTCACCGATCCGCGCAGGGCGATATCGTAATGGTGCAGCGCCTGGGGCACGTCATTGCGTCGCACCGCATCCTCGATGAACCACAATTGCGTCGGCAGGTCGCGACGCGACAGGCTCTCGGAATAACGCATCAACCGCCGGGCGGAGCTCGGGTCGCCGGCGAGGTCGCGGGTCGTGGCCAGCATGCGCGCGGCGGCCGCGGATGTGGGTGAGCGGTCCAGCGCCCGCCGGGCCAGCTGCTCGGACAAGGTGCGGTTCGCGGGCGAAGGATCGGTGCGGAGCAATTGCTCCGAGCGCGACGCCGCCACTTCGGCGTTGGTCGGATCGATCCGCAGGGCGAGTGCCGGATCGATCGGCCGGACGATGAAGGCTAGGCTGTTGCGCAGCATGGCCACCGCCAGCAGCGCCAGCCCGATCAGAAGCAAGGCCGCACGCGGGCGCCCGATAGCGCCGCTCATCCCGATCACGCCCTTAGCGGCCTCGGGATTTGGGTTCATGGCCATAACCATAGCCATAATCATAGCCGTAGCCGAAATGCGCACGCTGCGACTCGAACTTGACCAGGACGCCGCCGATCACGCGCGCGCTGGCGCTGGCGAGGCGGCCGAGCGCGGTGCGGGCAAGGCTGGCGCGAATGCCATGCGCTTCTACGGCGAACACGACCGCCTCGACGCGGCTACCGATCAACGGCGCATCGGCCAGGCCCATCACGGGCGGCGTATCGATCACGACATGATCGTAGGATTGGAGCAGTCGTTCGATCAGCTTCGGCAGCCGCTCGCCCGTCAGCAGTTCGGCCGCGTTCGGCGGGATCGGCCCTGCGGTCATCACCGTCAGGCCATCGTCCGTTTTCTCCAGCAGACTTTCGAGATCGTCATTGCCGGCGAGATAATTGCTCAGACCCTTTGTGTGCGTCGTCCCGATCATGGTGTGCACCGACGGCGAGCGCATATCGCCATCGATCAACACCACCTTCTTGCGCGAGCGCGCCAGCATCAATGCGAGCGCAAAGGCGGTCGTCGATTTACCCTCGCCCGGCCGCGTGCTGGTGATCGAGATCGAGCGTGGCACCCCGTGCTCGGTTGAGAATTCCAGATTGGTTTGCACCGCCAGATAGGCATCGATCAGCTCGGATTTGCGATCGTGCAGCGCGTCGATCGGCGTCTGCCCGACCGTCATCGGCACCGAGCCGATCAGCGGCACGCTCAACAGACGCTCCACCTCGCCGGGGTCCGCGATCGACTCGTCGCTCTGCTCGAGGATGATCACAACCAACACGCCAAACACGATGCCCGCGAGGATGCCGAGCGCGAGGTTCAAGCCCAGCCGCGGCGACGACGGGCGCTCGGGAACGTCGGCCGTGTCGACCACGGAAACGTTGTTGACGCCGACGCCGCCGGCGACGCCAATCTCCTTGTAGCGCTGCAACAGGCCGTCATACAGCTCGCGGTTGGTATCGACCTCCCGCTGGAAGATCGCATATTGGATGCTGCGTCGGCGCAGATCGAGCAGGCCGGACTTGAGCCGGTCGACACGGCTGGCGAGCCCCTGCTGGCGCTGCAGCGCCGCGCGATAATCGGAGGCGAGCGACGATGAGACGCGCCCCTCTTCGCGTGCGATGCTGCGGTCCAGCTGCGCGATCTGCGATGCGATCGCCTTGGCGGTGGGATAGCCGGGCTCGAACTGCACCATCAGCCGCTGATATTCGGCGGCGAGTTCCGCCCGCTTTTCGCGCAACTGGTTGATCGCGACGTTGGTCAGCGCTTCGGTCTGCTCGCCGCCGGTCGCGCGCGACTGGTCGAAGCGTGCCTCCGCCTGCACCCGGTCGGCGGTGGCCTGCGACAATTGGGCGTTGAGCGCCGCCAGATCGTCGGCGACGATCGAACGCTCGACGGTGCGGTTCTCGCCCTGGCCGGATGCGGCCGGCAGGTTGATGATCTGCTGGGCCGACGCATAGGACACCAATTGCCGCTCGGATTCCTCCAGCCGACGGCGCAATTGATCGAGACGGCTTTCCAGGAAGGTGCGGGCATAGGCCGTCGCCTGGTAACGGCGCTCCAGCGTCATCTGGATGAAGCTGCTCGCCCAGGTGTTGACGATCCGTGCCGCCAGCGCCGCGTCGGGCCCGGTGAAGCTGACGTCCGCCAGCCGCGAAAGGCGCGTCGGCGTCACGTCGAGATGCTTAAGCAGCGTCTCCGCCGCGCGCCGTTGCCGCTCGCCATGCCCTGCCGGCGCGTAACGGCCGTCGCGGCCGAGCTGCGCGAGCTGGGTGGGCAGCTTGACCCGGAACATCTTGAAGAAGGCTGGATCGTCGGCAAAGCCGAGCTGCTGCGCCACGCGATCGGCCAGCGAGCGCGCCCGCAACAGCCCATATTGGGTCTGATAGAATTCCTGATCGGCGACGCTGGTTTCCTGCTGCACGTCCTGGATGTTCACGATCTTGTTGGAATCGCGCGTGATCTCGATCGTGGTCGTCGCCGTATATTTCGGCGTCATCAGCAAGGTGGCGATCAGCGCGAGCACGAGGCCGCCCAGCACGAAGCCGGCGAACACCATGCGCCACCGCGTCGCGATGCGCAGATATTGGCGGAAGAGCGGAATCTTTCCGTCGTCGTTGACAGGGCGTGCGCCGATCTCGCGGGTTTGGCTGGTCAGGCGCAGGGGCTGGGAGGTGTTCACGTCCGCGGCCTCAATTCTGGATCAGCGCGATCAGCGGCGCGGCGAGCAATGGCGTCACCGACACGAAATCCCTGAACAGGCGGCGCGCGGGCGAATCGCCGACCACGATGACGTCGTTGGGATAGACCGCCGGATCGGCATAGATGCCGCGCCGGATCGCGGTGAGGTTGTAAAGGCCCGCCATCCGCTGGCCGTTGACCGTGCGCATGATCACGACATCGTCGAGCTTGGCAAATTCGCTCACCCCTTTGGCGGACGCGATCGCACGGCCCAGGGTCATCTGGTTGGTTACCGGATAAAGGCCCGGCTCCGCCACCTGCCCATCGACGGTTACGACCTGGCTGACCGAGCTTTTGACATTCACCGTCACCTCGGGATTGCGGACGTAGCGGCCGCGCAACGCCGCTTCGATCGCGTTGGCCAATTCCACCGATGTCTTGCCGCGCGCATCCAGCGTACCGATCAGCGGCATCGCGATGCGGCCGCCTGAATCGACCTGCACTTCGCGGCTCAGCTCGGGCACGTTGAAGACGTCGATGCCGATCGTGTCGAGCGGCCCGATCAAGCTTTCCCGATCCGGCGCGACAAGATCCGTCCGTACTGGCGCGGGGAGCGACGTGTCGTGGATTACAGTCAGCTGAGAGGTGCTCTGCAACGGCACCCGGCCACCGCAGCCGCCGAGCAATGCGGCAGCGAAAAAGACAAAGCTAAAACGCATTCTTTTCAACAATCCCCTCGCGCCGCCCTCATAGGAAGAAGTGGGCGGAGCGTAAAGCAGGTTAGGCCCGGTCATGCCGCCGCCGGCTGGCCATAAGCATCCACGCGGCCGCCTGCGCCGCGACGATCATCATCAACGGCGTCCTTAGCGGATAATCGGCGATGCTTGCGAGCATGATGAGCAGCAGCAGAACCGTGCCGAGGCGGCCGAACGCGGTGCCCTCCCCGCCCCGCCGGGTCCACAATTGCAGCGACTTGACCGCCCACCAGGCGACGAAGCAGACGATCAGGATCAGCCCCGGCAGGCCCGCTTCCATCACGACCTGCAGATAATCGTCATGCGCCTGGTTCATGAAAGTCACGGCCAGATTTTCGAACGGCTCGTAACCGCGATAGACCGCATCGAACGAGCCGAACCCACTACCGAAAGGGAAGAAGTCCCGGATCATGCGCAGCAGTGACGGCAGCAAGCGGATACGCGCGTCTGCGACGGGGTCCGCCTCGAACAGCCGGCGGACCGCTTCGGCACGCGCGAAGGTAAGGGCCGCACCGATCAGCAACATCAGCAGGACGATGCCGCCAAGGCCAAGTATGCTCCGCTGCCTGCGTGACAGGGATCGGATCGCATGGCGACCCGCCGGCCATGCCAGCGGAATGGCGAGCGCGAGCGCCAGCCCGCCCAGCGCCAGACCCGCGCGCGATCCGGTGGTTGGGATCATCAGGATCAGGAACGCCCCGGCGGCTGCCGCGAGCAGCGCCCGCATCCGGACATTCGACAGGCCGCCGGCGCCGAACTCGGCCCACAGCGCGAGCATCGGGATGCCGCAACAGAGCAAAAGCGCCTGATGGTTGCGGTTGGCGAACAGGCCGACAGCCGAGCCGGTCGGCGGGGCGGCGTAGAAACGCAGCATGTCGTCGCCGCCGCCCGAGACCTGACCGAGGCCGACCATGGCGCTGGCGAGTATGATGAGCACCATCGCCGCAAGAATTGTCACCTGATGCTGTGCACGTAACCGGCTGACCGCAGCCAAGGTGGCGACAGGAGGCAGCAATGCGAACAAACTGTTCCAACCGCGATCCGGGGTAAGGTTGATCGGGCGCCAGGGCTGTGATTGCCCCGCTGCGGCCGCGGCATCGAGATAATGTGCGCGTCCCGGTAGCATCGACCAGAGTCCAGGCGGCAGCGGCACCAATTGAATGGCGACAACCGCAGCGACCAACGCGAGAAACCCCAAGCCGCGGCGGGTGATCCTGGGGTCGCCCACGCCGGGATAGGCCACCAGGATTGCGATCAGGCCAATCGAAGCCAGGCGGATCACCGGCTGGCTGGCGGCACCCAGCTGGGACGATCCCCCGGTCAATGCCGCGCAACCCAGAAAGGCGATATAGGCGGCGATCGCCACTCGGCCCGATTTGTGGACTTCCGCCATTGTCACCTGGAAGGGGAGGCCGGCGGCAGGTCCCGGCGGGACCGCACCGCCGATCCTTCGACCCACGATTGACCCATAAGAAAATAGCCGCCCCGAGGGACGGCTATTCTAACTTCATGCCTGGAACTGGACAGTGCGAGTTCAGCCGCTCGAACCGTTATCGACCGCATCGGCCACTACCACAACAGCGGCGATTGCCGCGCCCGCGATCAGCAGCGACGCGAGCAGGCCGAGACCCAGCACATGGCTTCCCTTGTTGGTCTGCGCTCCGGCGCGAACCGAATGGGACAGCGCCAGCGGGCTCGCGGAAGACCCCAACGAAAGCGACTGTGCCGCCGGTGCAACGCCCGCACCCTTTGCCGACGTAGCGGCCTGAGCGACGGATGGAACGAGCGTCAGCGCCATTACCCCACCCAGCAATGCTTTCGATACGCGCATGGAACGACATCCTTGTTATCTGATACTTAACGGGGCCGTTCGCACATTTTCTTTTGGCGGACAAGCCCAAACCGGTCCTATTTTCTCTCTCAACGATCCGTATTGGCTCATGTTCCTCACGCTAAAAGGGTGCCGACAGCGCCTGCCCCGATTCCCGCCTTGCACGCACGGCCGTGGCAGCGGCGGAGACTGCTGATATGCGCAGTTTCCAGCGCGGATGGGTGCCATCCAGCCACGACAATGCCCGCTTTCGACCGAGCCGAGCGACGAATGCGGGCGTCTGGCTGACCTCGTAGCCCGCTCGCGCCATCATCCAGATCGCCATCCGATCCGCGGCGAGTTCGGCCGCCCGCTGGCCTGCCCCGCCCCCAGGCACGCGCTTCGCCTCCGGAAATATATTATGGGCGAGTTCGTGCGCGATGATGAACGCCAGCTCCTCATCCGCAGCCGCGAATTCGTACATCGGCCCCGATATCTGCACATAATGCCCGTCTGCGCTCGCATCGAACTTTGGTTCGGGCACCAGCTGGACCTGTGAAGCGCAGCCTGGATCTCCAGCCAGTTCGATGGTGCGCGATCCAAATTCGAGCCGCGCGGGCGGATGCTCCAGGGCTTTCGCCAACGCCCGTTCGACCGCTTCGCTCGCGGCATAATTAGCAGGCCCGCCCCGCGGTCGAGGCATGGCCACCCCGTCGATCGCGCGAAGATTATCCCCCGGCTTGATGCCGGCACGGGCCGCAGCGCTCCCTGGAACGACGGCGCTCACCTGCGGCAGATCGCCGAGCCCCAGTTCCGACGACGCCTGCGCGCGCAACGCGGGGCTGAATTGATCGAGCGTCTGAACGGAAAAGCCAGCCAACGGCACAATATCGCGGCATAAGGCCGCATTGGCCGTCTGCAGCCGCCAGGCGACCGCTGCGACGCGACCATCGGCGCTTTGCAGCGTCCCGAACAGTCCCGCCAAAACCAGCAACCCAAGCATGCCGAGCGCGCTACTTGGCATTGCAACGCGGAGCAACGTCGCCGGGGATCCTTCCGCCGGCATTGGTGCAGGCACGATCTCCGTTGACGACGTTACGTGGATCGTGGCAGTCGCCCGGCTGACCGCACGCGGATCGCAAGCCGGAACTGATCCGGCCGGCCGCACGGTCCGATCAGCGCCTCGTCGTTGATATGCGGGTGTAGCTCAATGGCAGAGCAGAAGCTTCCCAAGCTTACGACGAGGGTTCGATTCCCTTCACCCGCTCCACCGCTCACAGGTCTAGCATGAACAGAACACCGGACTCGGCCTGAGTTCGGTCGCAGCGCCGAGCCGACCGAAGGCGCCACAGGATAGGATCGCGGTCCCACCAAACCGAGCAACCACTACGCCTACTCGGTGAGCTTCTGCCGTCGGCACCGATGAGCGCTCGCTCTAGCATTCTCCGGCTCAGCTGGGATTCGCTTCATCTTGCAACTGACATCAACAATCCATTGACTTTCGTACGCATAATGCATACAATCCATGATGTGTAGCCTCTCATCGGCGGACAACGGCTTTTTCTCAGGTTGATGATGGCACACGCTAAGAGCTGCTGCCCGGTCGCGTTCCGCCCATCGCGAGGCCCTTTACCTTGGCGTAGTTGAGCGGGCCGTGCTGCGCTGCACAAATCATCAAGTTCGTTTCTGGTGTTTTTTTCTTTGCCGTTCGACGTGAAATTCCCTGTGTCTGCGATGCAGGGCGCGGCAACTTTGCAACGGCAGCTAGCGCGGTTGATTTTCCAGATAGAGGTAGGTCGGATCGAAGCCCGCAAATTCCCGCAACCGTGCCACGTCCGGGATCGAGGCATAGCCGTCGCGGACCACGGCCAGGCCTGCCTCGCGCAGCTTGCGCAAGGTGCGGTTGACGTGGACCGGCGTCAGCCCGGTCATATCGCCGAAATCCGCCTGCGTGAGATCGACGGCGAAGCCTTCGGGTGTAGCCAACCCGATCACGCTAAGCCGCGCATGCAGTTCGCACAGCAGCTGTGCGATCCGCACCGCCGCCGAATGGCCCAGCCGCGCGGTCCATTCCCGATGGATCGCGGCGTCGATCACGGTCAGCAGCCACAACATGCGCGCCAGATGTGGCTCGGTTTCGGTCAGCCTGCGCAGCGCAGCATGCGGAAACAGCGCGACGCGCACTTCGCTCATCGCGATGACGTCATGGTCCAGTCGCTTGAGCAAAAGGCTGTGCAGGTCGACGAAGTCGCCGGGCGTATGAAGCGCCACGACCTGCCTTTTGCCCTCCGACATAAAGAAGACGCGACCGAGCATGCCGCTGACCAACAACGTGCTATATTCGGCCGGCGCACCGGCGCGGATCAGCGTATCGCCCGTGGGATGGGTGCGCATTTCGCCGACCGCGGCCGCCAGTGCAGCGCGCTCCCGGTCGGAAAGCCGGTCCCGCCGCTCGAGCGCACGGATCAGGACATCGACGACCGCCAGGTCGTCGTGCACCGCGTCCCGCGCCAGCACAGCCATTTGTCCCGAAGCCATGTTGTGTGCCTTACCCCGCATCGACTAAAGCGATGCCCCTTGCCGACGATCCGCTCTTCCCACTCCAGCGTCAAGTGCTTGGATTAAGGGGTTGTTCGGAACCGTTCGATCAGGGCAAGCCGGTCCGCCACCCGCGCCCGCCATGGCGCATCGGCGGGCGCGCCGGCAAGCAAGCCGCGCCACACCGCGTCCGCGCCGGCGAGGTCCCCCATCTGCACATAAGCAAGGCCGAGGAAATAAGGCGGCGCCGGATGGCCGGGCGCCACGGCCGCCGCGCGTTGGAAGGCGTAAAGCGCGGCCGGTGTAACCATGCCGTCGGCATGAGCCTGCAGCGCATTACCCAGCCCCAGCCACAGCACCATGTCGTGGGGATCGCGCATCACGCCGGCGCGCAAGATACCGGCGGCATAATCGGGGCTGCCGTTATGGATCAGGGCGTCGGCGCCATCGAGCTGCTGCGCGTCCGGGCCGACCGTCTCCAGCCAGATGGTGCGTTCGTGCGCGAACAACGTGTCGCCGCCCCGCTTGTGGGCGTTGGCCGGCGTAGGCCGACCCGGCAGTGCCGGGCTGCCCTGCCAGGCATAGCCGGCCAGCCCGACCAGCATCGCCGCGGCGATGAGCGAGGCGACGCCGCGCTGGCCGCGCGCCATGACAATCAGCCCGGCCGCGGTGACCAGCGCCAGCAGCACCGAGATCGCCCAGCCATTCATCTCCGCTGCCTCGGTCGGAACGAGCGGCGGGCGAGGAAAAGACCCGCCACAAGAAACAGGGCCGGTGCCGCCCATAACAGCCAGGTGACGCGATCGAGCGGCGGTTCATAGCTGACCCATGCGCCATAGCGCCGCACCAGCCAGGCGCGGACCGCCGCAGGCTTCTCGCCCGCGGCAATGCGCTGGCGAATGAGCGCCCGCATATCTCCCGCAAGTTCGGCATTGCTGTCGGCGATCGACTGGCCCTGACAGACCAGACAGCGGATCGTTTCCATCAGCGTTTGCGCGGCCGCCTCCTGCCGGGGATCGGCAAGCTGGGTATCGGACAGCGGCGCCGGCGGCAGGCCGCTGTCGGCGAGCACGGCCGACGTCAGCAACAGGGCCGCTCCCAGGATCAGCGGCCTCATCGTGCGTCCCTTACCGCTGCGATTATGCCGGCGACGTCTTGGGGATTGATCGGGCCGATCGTCTGGAGGCGGATCGTGCCCGTGCCATCGATCACGAAGCTTTCCGGCACACCGGACGATCCCATCGCCATTTGCAACTGGCTCGCATTGTCGGCACCGATCGCACGAAACGGATTGCCGTGGCGGGCGAGGAACGCGGCAACGGTCTGGGGTCTGTCGCGCACGGCGATGCCGACGATCGGCACGCCGGCCTCGGCGAGAACTTTCAGCTGCGGCGCCTCGGCTATGCATGGCCCGCACCAACTGGCGAAGAAATTGACGAGATGCGGCTGGCCCTTGGCGAGGTCGGCGCTGGACAGCCCGGGCAGGCCAGATGTTGCGGGCGCGAGTTTAAAGGACGGCACGGCCGCGCCAACCATCTTCGAGGTGATGTTGGTCCTGGCGGGTTTGGCGAGCCCGTAGGTCAGCGCCGAAGCCAGCGCGATGAAGACCGCGAGGGGCGCCCAACGGATGAGATTGCTCACGACCAATCCTCCTGCGGGCGCCGCCGGCCGCGCCGGACGCGCCCGAGAAGAGCCAGCGCACCGCCAAGGGCGATCAGGCCACCGCCCGCCCAGATCAGGGTCACAAACGGCTTCCACCACAGGCGAAGCTGCCAGCGCCCTTCACCAGCTGCTTTACCGAGCACCGTATAAAGCTGCCCGTCGAGCGCCGTGTGGATCGCGCTCTCGCTGGTCTCCGTCGGCGGCGACCAATAAGCCCGCGCCTGCGGCTTCAAGACGAGCGCGTCGCCAGCCCCGCGCCGAGCTTCCAGCGTCGCTTCGAGCGCTTGCCAATTGGCGCCGAAGGTCGGCGCGAGCCCGGCAAAATGCACCTGATAGGGTCCGACCTGCACCGTCTCGCCGACGCGGGCGGCGACCAGCTTCTCGACCGTGAAGCTGCTATCGCACGCTATACCGGCCAAGCTCACCGCGATGCCAAAATGGGCCACCACCATGCCCCATACGAACAGCGGCGTGCGCAGCAGATTGCGCCTCCAGAGCGGCGCGACGCTGGCGAGGGCCGCGCCGATTGCCAGCGCCAGCCCGAGCAAGGGCAGGATGTGCATGCGCGGCGCTGCGAATTTAACTCCGACCAGCACAACCGCCGCGAGGACCGCCGCCGGCGCGACGCGTCTCAGCAGCGGCATGAGCGCATCGCGCCGCCAGCGCAGCAGCGGGCCGACCCCGATCAACGCGACCAAAATCAGTGCCAGCGGACCAGCGGCGGCGTTGAAGTAAGGCGGCCCGACCGAAAGCTTGGTGCCCGTTACTGCCTCTACGATCAGCGGATAAAGCGTGCCGACCAGCACGATCCCGAGTACGGCTGAGAGCAGCAGGTTGTTGGCAACCAATGCCCCTTCACGGCTGACCAGGTTGAAGCGAGCGCCCTCACGCACCGTTCCGATCCGCGCACCGAACAGGGCCAGTGCGCCCCCGATATAAAGAAACAGCAATGCCAGGAGGAAAGTCCCCCGGCGCGGATCGACGGCGAATGCATGCACGCTGGTGAGTATGCCCGAGCGGACGAGGAAGGTGCCGATCATGCTCATCGAAAAGGCGACGACCGCCAGCATCACCGTCCACGCCCGCAAACCGTCGCGCGTAGCCAGCACGGTGACCGAGTGAAGCAGGGCCGTCGCCGCCAGCCATGGCATCAGCGACGCATTCTCGACCGGGTCCCAGAACCACCAGCCGCCCCAGCCCAGTTCGTAATAAGCCCAGTAGCTGCCGGCGGTGATGCCGAGCGTCAGGAAAATCCACGCCGCCAGCACCCACGGCCGCATGGCGCGGGCAAAAGCGGGCCCGACGTCGCGCGTCACCAGCGCACCGATGGCGAAGGAGAAAGCCACCGACAGGCCGACATAGCCAAGGTAAAGCGTCGGCGGATGGAAGGCCAAACCAGGATCCTGCAGCAAGGGATTGAGGCCCTGACCCTCCGCCGGTGCCGGGCTGATCCGTGCGAACGGGTTGGAGGCGAACAGCAGGAAGGCATAGAAACCAAGCGCGATCGCCGCCTGGCCGCCGAGTGTCGCGGTCAGCGTGCGTTCCGCGAGGCGGCGCTCGAACAATGCTATCGCGGCGCCGGCCAATCCCAGGATCGTCACCCACATCAGCATCGAGCCTTCGTGGTTTCCCCAGGTCGCGGCGAAGCGATAGAGGAGTGGCTTCTCGCTATGGTCGTTCTCGGCCACCAGCAGCACCGACAGGTCGACACGAACGAACAGCCAGATCAGCATCCCGAAGGCGAACACGGTCAGTGCGGCCTGCCCTATCGCGACCGGACGGACCGTTGCCGCTAGCTGCACCTCACCGCGTACGCCGAGCGTCGCGACGATCAACTGAAGCGCGCACAAGGCCGCACCCAACCAAAGCGCAGCAAGGCCGGCTTCGGCGATCATTTCTTCAAGCTCTCGCTCTTGTGAACTGCCTCGCCCTGCAGGCTCTTGGCCACCTCAGGCGGCATATAGCGCTCATCGTGCTTTGCTAGAATCGTGTCCGCCAAAAATTGACCGCCGGTGTCGAACTGGCCGTCGGCGACCACGCCCGACCCCTCACGAAACAAGGCGGGAACGATGCCCGCAAAGCGTACCGGCACGCTCGCTTGATTATCGGTCACGACGAACAGGATGGTGACTCCATCGGCCAGCCGCTTGAGCGACCCTTTCTCAACCATGCCGCCGAGCCGCACCGCCGTACCCGGCTGGACATGGTCGCGCACGACATCTCCCGGCGTGTAGAAATAGGCGGCCTGATCCTTGAGCGCGCTCATGGCGAGCAGCCCGGCCCCGATCACTGCCACCAGTGCCAGCAATGCCAGCGTCAGCCGCTGGTTCTTCGCTTTCATCGCTCAGTCGTCTCGCCGGCGATTCAGCGCATTGGCGCGCGCTTCGGCACGCCGCAGCGCCATCAGGCTCCAGCCCAGCAAGGCGGCGGTACCGCCGATCGTCACCGCATAGGCGGCAAGCACGAATGGCCATGCATCGAGCGCCGCACTCATGACGACGCCAACCGGCGCATCCGCGCCTCTACCTTGGCATCGGCAAGCAGCGTCCGCATGCGCATCAGCACGACGCTCAGGAAGATCAGGCTGAAGCCGAGCACCGCCAACGGGATCGGCCACAGCATCGAATTGTCGATGGTCGATCCGCGCAGGCCGATGCTCTCCCCTTGGTGGAGCGTGCGCCACCAAAGCACCGAATAATGGATAACCGGCAAATTGATCGCGCCGACCAATCCGAAGATCGCGGCGATACGTTGCCCGCCTTCCTCGCGCCCCGCTGCATTGGCCAGCGCGATATAAGCCAGATAGAGGAAGAACAGCACCAGCATCGAGGTCAGCCGGCCGTCCCATTCCCACCAGGTTCCCCAGGTGGGACGGCCCCAGATCGATCCGCTGATCAGGCAGATTGCAGCGAAGGTCGCCCCCGGCACGGCGGTTGCACGCGCGGCGACATGTGCCAATGGATGCCGCCAGACCAGTTGCGCGAAACTCGCCGCGGCTATCCCACCCCATCCGGCCATGCCGAGCCAGGCTGCGGGCACATGGATGTAGATGATACGAACAGTATCGCCCTGGAGATAATCGCGCGGCGTCACGAGCAGACCACCGCCAAGCGCAATCGCCACCAATATCATGCCGGCCCAGCCGAACCAGGCGGTCAGCGGGCGCGCGATGCGCGTGAAGCGGGCAGGATTGGCAAAGCGGTGCATGGAAAGTCCGGGCCGCATTAGTCGAGCCGCCCGCCGGAGGAAAGGCGGGTTGCGCTCGGCCGTCGCAGCGGTCAATCGCGGCAAATGTCCTCACCTCCAACCGAACGGCGCCTGCGGGGCATCGCGATGCGCATCACCGCAGCGACCGCTTTCGCGTTGATGGCCGCTTTGCTCAAGGCCGCGAGCGAACGCGGGGTTACGACGCCGGAGATGATCTTTTACCGCAATGGCTGGTCGCTACTGGTCGTTTCGATCTGGCTGAGCCTGGGGCCGGGATGGGCCGCCGTGAAGACCCGCGCGCCGCTGGCGCACCTCACCCGATCCGTGGTCGGGCTCGTATCGATGCTTTTCACCTTCGGCGCATTGGCCTTGTTGCCGCTGGGGGAGGCGACCACGCTCACCTACGCGGCACCGATCATCGCGACCCTGCTCTCGGGCCTGCTCCTCAAGGAAAAGATCGGCATCCGCCGCTGGGCGGCGGTGGCGGTCGGCTTTGCTGGAGTGTTGCTGATCGCTCATCCCGGAAACGGCGCCGCGCCAGTGGGCATCCTGGTGGGTGTCGCTGCAGCCTTTGGGCAGTCGGCGGTAATGATTACCGTTCGGCAGATCAGCCAGACGGAAAATGTCGCGGCGATCGTGTTCTGGTTCAGCGTCTTCACCACCATCGCCGGTGCCGCGATGCTACCTTTCTTTGGGCAGGGCCATGACCGGCTCACCTATCTTCTGCTGGCCCTCTGCGGATTATGTGGCGGCATCGGCCAGCTCACCATGACGGCCTCGCTGCGCTATGCGCCGGTCTCGGTCGTCGTCCCGTTCGATTATCTGCAGATCGTGTGGGGAATCACCATTGGCTGGCTGGTCTTCCTCACGCCCGCGACCCCGCTCGTCTTCGCAGGAGCCGCGCTGATCGCCGGCAGCGGCATCTACACCGCCTACCGGGAGGGCGCCCGCGGCAAGGAGCCAGCCGAAGCCCGCTCAATGCCCGAATCGAGTTAGCCGCGGCCGATCAGCGCCATCGCCATACGGTCTGCCACACGCGCGGCGGTGTCGCCGCTAGCGGCGCTCTCCGCCCAGATCGTTTCGAGCCGCCCCGGTATTTGCCGGAGCCGTGCTTCGACCTCGGCGCGGTCGCCCTGGCCCAGATATTCCAGCGTCACGTTGATGATCCCGCCGGCATTGATCACATAATCGGGGGCGTAGAGGATGTTCCGCGCATGTAGCCGGTCGCCGTCCTCGGGCGTCGCTAGCTGGTTGTTGGCGCCGCCTGCCACAATGGGAGTTCGCAGCGCGGCTATCGATTCGGCCGTCAGAACAGCACCAAGCGCACACGGGCTGACGACGTCGGCCTCGGCCGAAAGGATCTCGGCTGCGTCCACCGTGGCGCCGCCAAGTTCGGCCGCGAGCCTCTCGGCGCGAGCACGATCGACGTCGGCAAGTGTCAGCCGCGCGCCTTCGCCCGCAAGTAACCGCGCCAGACCGCCGCCGACCGAGCCGACGCCCTGGATCGCGACATGCACGCCCTGCGCGCTGTCCTTGCCGAGCGCCTGCCTGATCGCCGCCTTCACACCCAGGAACACGCCCATTGCGGTGGACGGTCCGGGATCGCCGCCTGCGCGGCCCTCGCCCACCGGCAGCCCGGATACGTGGCGCGTCTCGCGGCCGATCGCCACCAGATCGGCCTCGCCCATGCCGACATCCTCCGCGGTGACGTAGCGTCCGCCCAGCGACTCGATCGCGCGGCCGAACGCGGCCAGCATGGCCGGAGTCTTGGTCCGCGCCGCATCCGCCAGGATAACGCCCTTTCCGCCACCCACCGGCAGCCCGGCCATCGCGTTCTTGAAGCTCATCCCGCGCGACAGGCGCAGCGCATCGGTGACCGCATCGCCGGCCTCGGCGTAATGCCACAAGCGTGTCCCCCCCGCCGCGGGGCCAAGGTGGGTCGAATGGATCGCAATGATCGCGCGCAGATCCGACGCCGGATCGGAAAAGAAATGGACGCCTTCGTGAGCGTCGAAGTCAGGCAGGTCCCACAAGGAAGGCATCGATCACGCTCGCTAATAAAATTGCACAAAAGCGCAATAATCTTGTTGAACGCGCTCCGCCAGTCCTGAAAGATGGGGCGATCGACGGGGATTGAACCCGCAACCTCCGGTACCACAAACCGGCGCTCTAACCAATTGAGCTACGACCGCCACGCTGACCGCGTCGCCTGAGGCAAACGCGCCGCAGCCCCTTACGGGCGCGCTAGTGTCTCGGTCAAGGCATCCGGGGAATGAGCCTTGTTATCGATATCCGGACCCGGGCGGCCGGAACCTGCATCCACGGCTGCGGTTCGAACCCTATGGCCCAGCCCAAACCGTCCATCGCGCCCATGGAAGCGCGGCTTGTCGATATCCTGCCCCAAGGTCCGGGCTGGATCTACGAGCCCAAATGGGATGGCTTTCGCTGTATCGCCTACCGCCACGGCGAGGCCGTCACGTTGGTGTCGAAGTCGGGCAAGCCGCTTGGCCGATACTTCCCTGAGGTCATTGCGATGCTGGAGACGCTTGATGAGCGCTACTTCATTCTCGACGGTGAGCTGACGATCGCGACCGGCGACAGCCTGTCCTTCGCCGCGCTTCAGGCGCGGCTGCATCCCGCGGAAAGCCGTATCCGTAAGCTTTCGATGGAAACCCCGGCCCAGTTCATCCTGTTCGACTGCTTGTCGCTGGGCAGCCGCGACCTGGGCGGGCTGCCATTTGCGGAACGACGCGCGGCACTGGAATCGTTCTGCGCGGGGACTAGGCTGGAACGCCTACTGCTGTCGCCGGCTACTACCGACGCCCGTCAGGCGGAAAGCTGGCTGGCCCGAGCCGGCACCGCGCTGGATGGCGTCGTCGCGAAGCGGCTCGACCTCGCTTATCAACCTGGGGTGCGTGCCATGGCGAAGCTCAAGCAGCACCGCACGGCGGACTGCGTCGTCGGCGGTTTTCGCTATGCCGGCGATACACGCAAGGCAGTCGGATCGCTCCTGCTGGGTCTCTTCGACGATGGCGGCCGGCTCAACCATGTCGGCTTCACCTCCTCGTTCGACGCGGCCGAGAAGAAAAGGCTGCTGGAGGTAGTCGAGCCGTTGATCGGGCCACCCGGCTTTACCGGCGATGCACCGGGCGGCCCCAGCCGCTGGTCAACCGATCGCTCGGTGGAATGGCAGCCGCTACGGCACGAACTGGTGGTCGAGGTACGCTACGATCAGGTGACCGGCTGCCGGTTCCGCCACGGCACCACCTTCTTGCGCTGGCGTCCCGACAAGGCCGCCGAACAATGCCGGATGGACCAGCTCGCCCGGGAGCTGAAACCGGCCGAGCTGGAAGAATTGCTCGGCCTCTGACCATCACGCTACCTCGCTGCCGGTCAGATGCGCCCATGTTTCCTTCGCCTTGGCGATCCCGAACTTCCACGCCTGGCCGACCTCGATATGCGGCATCGTCGGGATTTCGGCGGCATCAACCACCGCGTGCAGGATCGCCGGTCCGGGCGCGGCAAGGAAGCCGCGCACGCTTTCCTCAAGCCTTGCGGGATCGCGGGCGACGAACCCCTGCGCGCCGCAGGCACGGGCAAGGGCCGCAAAATCGGGATTGGCAAAGGTCGAACCCTTGGTGGCTGGATTACCCGCGCCCTCCATTTCCAGATGGACAAGACCCCAGCCGGCATTGTCGTAAACCACTGCCTTGATCGGCAACTTGTGCTCGACCGCCGTCATGAACTCGCCGAGCAACATTACCATGCCGCCGTCACCGACATGAAGGATTACCTGCCGGTTGCGGTCCAGCGCCTGGATGCCATTGGCAATACCGAGCCCTGTGCCGACGGCGGCATTGTTGAACGAACCGGAAATGCGCTGGGTACCGCGCTGGCGGGTCCAATTAGCGGCCCATAACGTCACTTCGCCCGTGTCGGTGACGAATACCGCGTCGTCGTTCGCATAATCGCTCACCAGCCGCGCGACCGCCTGCGGATGGATCAGGTCCTTGCTGCGCGGGGGATCGGCCTTCCTGTCGAGCATCGCGTTCCAGTCGGCACGATCGGCGGCCACCCTGTCGAAAAAGGCGCGGTCGCCGCGCTGCGGCAGGCGTTCGAGCAGCATCTGCAGCGCCGGGCGGACCGACCCCACCACACCCAGCGCGATCGGTGTCCGCCGACCGAGCGCAAACGCCCGCTCGTCGATCTGCACGACTCTGCCCTTCTTGGGCAGGAAATCGGAATAGGGATAATCCGTGCCGAGCATCAGCATCAGATCGGCATTGTGGAGCGCGTCTACACCCGGCCGACCGCCGATCAGGCCGACGCCGCCGATCCAGCGCGGGTAATCATAGGCCATGATATCCTTGCCGCGGTACGTGTGCATCAGCGGTGCATGGAGGCGATCCGACAAGGCGGCCAATTCGGCCTTAGCCCCATGACATCCGTTGCCGCAGAATATGGCTACCGTTTCGGCCGCGGCGATTATCGCCAGCGTCGCATCGATGTCGGCAGCCGCCGGCGCGACTTCGGGTCGTTCGCGCAGAGTAGCGAGGCTTGGCACCGGGCCCGGCGCCTTGGCAGCGAACACGTCGGGCGGCACCGAGATGTGGGCGACCCCACGCGCCCCATAAGCCTCCGCGATCGCCTGGTGAAACACCGCTGGGGCCTGCGCAGGACTGGCGAGCAGCTGCGAATAGACCGCGACATCGTTGAACAGAGCAACCGGATCGTCCTCCTGCAGATAGTCGGTTCCGCGCTGCTCGCTCGACACGTTGCCGGAAATCGCGAGCACGGGCGCATGATCCTTGCGCGCCTCGTAGAGGCCGGGAATGAGATGATTGCCGCCGGGCCCAGTCGTGCCGCAACACACCGCGAGCCGGCCGGTCAGCTTGGCTTGACCGGCCGCCGCCAGGGCCGCGCCTTCCTCGTGGCGAACGCCGATCCACTCGATCCGTCCATCGCGGCGCAGCGCATCGGTGAACGGATTGAGCGCATCGCCCACGATCCCGAAAATCTGTGTCACACCAATCTTGGCAAGCGTGTCGACAAGCAGTTCCGCCACAGTCTGCGCCATCATCTCTACTCCGCTGGATGGTCGCCTGAACGCGGCGCGCAAAGAAGCGCTCCGCCGGGAATTGGACGCGGGCGCCGCCTCGGCTAAGGCGTGTCGCAATGACGCCAGACACCGCCCTTGCCGCATGGATCCACGACGCGCTCGGCCATCAGCCGCGCGATATTGTCCTTTTTCGCCGCGCGCTCACCCATGGCAGCCAGGGGGGGCCAAGCTATCAACGGCTCGAATTCCTGGGCGATCGCGTGCTTGGCCTGTCTATCGCCACCTGGCTCTACACGTTGTTCCCGGATGATCCGGAGGGCAAGCTGTCGGCGCGCCTCAATGCGGTCGTCAGCGGCGAGGTTTGCGCCGAGATCGGTCGCGAGCTTAACGTGCCGGCCCATTTGATCCTCGGCAAGCAGGCGCGCGATGACGGCGCGCAAATGAGCGACAATGTTGTCGGCGATGCGGTCGAGGCTCTCATCGGGGCGCTGTATCTGGAGGCCGGGTTGGATGGCGCCTCGGCCTTCGTCCGCCGCATATGGGAGGGCAAGCTCGACCGCAGCGCCGCCGCCCCCAAGCACCCCAAGTCGGCGCTGCAGGAATGGGCGGCCGCACGGCAGTGCCGCCCGCCAGTTTATACGTTGGTCGGCCAGTCCGGCCCACACCACGCGCCATCGTTCACCGTTCAGGTCGAGGTTGGCGGAAAAAGAGGTGGCAGTGCCACCGCCGAAGGCACGTCCAAGCAGGACGCCGAGACGGCAGCCGCATCGGCCCTATTGGAGAAGCTCGCATGAGCCAGCATTGTGGCCTGATCGCCGTCGTCGGCGCGCCTAACGCCGGCAAATCGACCCTGGTCAATGCGCTGGTCGGGCAAAAGGTGGCGATCGTAAGCCCGAAGGCGCAGACCACCCGCGCGCGCCTCCTCGGGATCGCGATCGAAGGCGAATCGCAGCTGCTGCTGGTCGACACGCCGGGCATCTTCGATCCCCGTCGCCGACTGGACCGGGCAATGGTGGCTGCCGCGTGGAGTGGCGCTGACGGCGCGGACCTGATCGCACTCGTGATCGATGCCAAAGGCCGCTTCAACAGCCCGGCTCGCGCGGTTGTCGATGCCGTCGCGGCGCGCGCCGAGCCCAAGATCGTCATCCTCAACAAGGTTGATGTCGCCGACAAGGAGCCGATGCTGGGGCTGGCCGCCGAGCTGCAGGCGATGCTGGACCCCGAAGCGATCTACTTCGTATCCGCTCTTTCGGGTGACGGCATACCCCAGCTCAAGGCCGAGCTCGCCAAGCGAGTGCCCGAAGGCCCCTGGCACTTCCCTGAGGATCAGGTCTCCGATGCGTCGGAACGGATGCTCGCCGCCGAGGTCACGCGCGAACAGCTTTACCTCCAGCTGCGCGCCGAATTGCCGTACGACAGTGCGGTCGAAACCGAGAAATATGAGGAAAAGAAGGATGGGTCCGTCGCGATCCATCAGCAAATCCTGGTCGCACGCGACACGCAGCGCGCGATCATCCTGGGCCATCGCGGCGCACGCCTGAAGGAAATTGGCCAGAAAGCGCGCGAGGAGCTGACGCGCATCACCGGTCAGAAGGTCCATCTCTTCCTGCACGTGAAGGTGAACCCGCGCTGGGAAGAGGACCGCGATCTCTACAAGGACATTGGGCTCGACTGGGTGGAGTAGAGTTGCCGGCAGTCGAAACTTCGAGATGCCGCACTACTGATTATCGCCGTAGAGAGTGAAGATGATGAACGGTCGGGTCATTGCCGTCGCCAGCGATCCTAGCCACGCTTTCTCGAAGCAACGCGCGCCCGAGATCCAGCTGGTTGCCGGGCTGGGGGTGGCGGGAGATGCGCATGCGGGGGTCACGGTCAAGCACCGCTCGCGGGTCGCTGCGGATCCGACGCAGCCCAATTTACGCCAAGTGCATTTGATTCCTTCCGAGCTGTTGGGCGAACTCGAGACGAAAGGTTTCAAAATCGCCCCTGCCGATCTTGGGGAAAATATCACCACCTCGGGGCTCGACCTGCTTTCAATGCCGCAAGGCACCTTACTTCGCGTCGGTGAGGCGGCGGTGCTTAAGGTGACGGGGCTACGAAACCCCTGTGCGCAAATCGAGCGCTTCCAACCCGGCTTGCTTGCAGCGGTACTCGGCCGGGGCCCGAATAACGAGCTGATCCGGAAGGCCGGGATCATGGCGGTCGTGCAGACTGGCGGCACGGTTCGAGTTGGGGATCTGGTAGACGTTCACCTGCCGCCCCTGCCCCACCAGCCGCTGGAACGAGTCTAGCCCGACTATTCTCGCGGTCGCTGCCAATCGGGCCTGCTGGTTAAGGCTTTGGGAAATGTAGCAGCTTGGAACCCCCGCCCGCCTCGCGCTTTGAATCGGCCTCGTAACGATAAGGGACGAAGCAATGGCAGCGCGCGCCTATTGGCAGGGGCAGATCAGGCTCGCCCTGGTATCGATCCCAGTCGAAATTTATTCGGCCACCAAGAGCGGTGCCACAGTTGCCTTCAACCAGATCCACGAGCCGTCGGGCAAGCGCATCAAATATGAGAAGGTCGCGCCGGGGATCGGGCCGGTCGATCCCGAGGAGATCGTCAAAGGCTTCCAATATGAAAAGGGCAAATATGTCCTGATCAGCGATGAGGAGATCGAGGCGGTCAAACTGGAGAGCAAGAAGACGCTCGAGCTCACGCAGTTCGTCGATGCGAGCGAGATCGATGCCATCTATTATGACAAACCCTATTTCGTCGTGCCGGCCGACGATCTCGCCGAGGAGGCGTTCGTCGTGCTGCGCGAGGCGCTGCGTAAGGCGAAGAAGGTTGGGCTCGGCCAACTCGCGTTGCGTGGCCGCGAATATGTGGTCAGCCTCAAGCCCTGCGGTCGCGGCATGGTGCTGGAGACGTTGCGTTACGCGGACGAAGTCAACAAGGCGGCCTCTTATTTCCGCGACATCGCTGAGACCAAGCCGGACGAGGATCTGCTGGATCTTGCCACCAGCCTGATCGACAAGAAGACAGCGCGCTTCCACGCCGACGATTATCACGATCGCTATATCGACGCGCTCAAGGAGCTGATCGAACGAAAGCGCAAGGGCAAGACGATCGAGACCGAAGAAGAGGAGCCCGCCCAGTCGCGCGGGTCCAACGTCGTCGATCTGATGGCGGCGCTGAAGCGCAGCCTAGAAAAGCCCAGCGCCGCCAACGACAGTGGTGTGAAGACCAAACCGGCTAAAGCGCCCGCCAAAGCTTCGGCGGCGAAGAAGGCGGCGGCAAAGGATGACGACGCCCCCGCCAGGAAGGCGCCAGCCCGGAAGCGCGCCTGATGGCCAAACGCGCGATCAAGGCAGCCGCCGACCTGCTCGCTAAGTACAATGCCAAGCGGGACTTTAAGCAGACCGCTGAGCCGGCCGGCATCGCGGAAAGCACCGGTCGCAACATTTTCATGGTACAGAAGCATGATGCGACCCGGCTCCACTGGGATTTCCGGCTGGAGCTGGACGGCGTGCTCAAAAGCTGGGCCGTGACGCGCGGCCCCTCGCTCAACCCCGACGACAAACGGCTCGCGGTGCGGACCGAGGATCATCCGCTCGCTTATGCCACGTTCGAAGGCACCATTCCGAAGGGTCAATATGGCGGCGGCACCGTGATGCTGTGGGACCGCGGCATCTGGATCCCGCATCCGGGCAAGGATCCGCGCAAGACGATCGAGGAGGGCCATCTCCACTTCACGCTGCAAGGCGAGCGGATGAAGGGCGACTGGCTTATGATCCGGCTCAAGCCGCGCGGCAACGAGAAGACGGAGAATTGGCTGCTGCGCAAGATCCAGGACGAATATGCCGGAGGCAGCGGGGATCTTGTCGATCGTGCGCTGACCAGTGTCGCCACCGGCCGCACGATGACTGAGATTGCCAGCGGCAAGGGTGGCAAAAGCGAGTGGCAATCCAATCGTGCGGATGGCGGCCAGCCGGAGGCGGCGACGGCCCCGCCCAAACCGGTCGAGCGCAAGCCGGCCAAGCGCGCCGCCGGTAAGATACCGCCCTTTCAGGCACCGCAGCTCGCTACCTTGGTCGATCATGTGCCGTCGGGCACGGGCTGGCTGCACGAGATCAAATATGACGGCTACCGCACCCTGGTGGCGGTCGGCGGGGGCAAGGCCAGGGCGTACACCCGGACCGGGCTCGACTGGTCGGATCGGTTCACCGCCGTCGTCGCCGGCGCTGCCAAGCTGCCTGGGTCGGCGCTTATTGACGGCGAAGTCGTCGCGCTCGACGCCAATGGCAGGCCGAGCTTCCAGGCCCTGCAGGCCAGCCTCAAGGAAGGCACCGGAACCTACGCTTATTTTGCGTTCGACCTTCTGGCGCTCGACGGCGAGGATTTGACCGGCCTGCCGAACCTAGATCGCAAGGAACGGCTCAAGGCCTATCTGATCGACGCACCGACACCGATCCAATATTCGGACCATGTTCTCGGCAATGGCGAGAAGTTGTTCGACAGCCTGTGCCAGCAGGGCTTGGAAGGTGTCGTCTCGAAGCGGGCCGACGCGCCCTATCGCGGGCGCCGCACGCAGAGCTGGCTCAAGGTTAAGTGCCTTCACCGCCAGGAACTGGTGATCGTCGGCTGGACGCCCTCCGACAAGGGGCGCGGGTTCCGCTCCCTGCTGCTTGGACTGCACGAAAACGGCGAGCTGCGTTACGCGGGCAAGGCCGGCACCGGCTTCGGCATGGCGATGATCGACGAATTGATGGCGAAGATGGCGCCGCTCGAGCAGAAGGAACCGACGGTCAAGGCGCCGCGGGCGGCCGTGCGCGGTGCGCACTGGATCAAGCCCAAGCTCGTGGCCGAGATCGCGTTCACCGAATGGACCGACGAGGGGGTGCTCCGCCACCCGAGCTTCATCGCATTGCGCGAGGACAAACCTGAACAGGATGTCGTGCGCGAGTTGCCAGCTACGCTCGAGGAGACGCACCCGGCCAAAGGCACGTCAAAACCAGCAGCGAAGGCCAAGCCGACCGTGCCCGATCATGCGGGGGTAACGATCACCAACCCGGGTCGCGTAATCTATCCCGAAAGCGGCATCACCAAGGGTCAGCTCGCCGATTATTATGCATTGATGGCCAGCCCGATCCTGGAATGGCTGGCCGATCGTCCCGTCAGCCTCGTGCGCTGTCCGCAGGGCCGCGCCAAGGCTTGCTTCTTCCAGAAGCATGACGCCGGCAGCTTCGGCGACGCCGTCAGGCATGTCCCGATCCGCGAGAAGGACGGGCACGACGAGCCCTATCTTTATCTCGACGACGCGCGCGGCATCCTGACTTGCGTGCAGATGGGCGCGATCGAGTTCCACGGCTGGGGCTCGAAGGTTGCCAATGTCGAAATGCCGGACCGCCTTGTGTTTGACCTCGATCCGGACGAGGGCCTCGGTTTCGAAGAGGTGAAGAAGGCGGCATTCCAGCTGCGCGACGTGCTCGGCGAGATCGGGCTGGCAACGTGGCCCTTATTGTCGGGCGGAAAGGGCGTCCACGTCGTGGCGCCGCTCGACGCCAGCCGCGACTGGGTCGCGGTCAAGGATTTCGCCAGCCGCTTCTCCAAGGCGATCTCGCAGGCACATCCAGAACGCTTCACCGCCAATATGAAGAAGGTCGAGCGGCGCGGCCGCATCTTCCTCGACTGGTTGCGCAATCAGCGCGGCGCGACCGCGGTCTTGCCTTATACCGCCCGTGCGCGACCGAACGCGCCGGTGGCGGCGCCGATCACCTGGGACGAGCTTGAGGATATCCAGGCCGCATACCATTTTACCATCGCCGACGGAGAGACTTTGCTGAAACGTGCGGCGTCGCGCGAGCTCAAGGATTGGGGGCGCGCCGATCAGCGGCTACCCGACCTGTGACCGCGCCATGCTTGGTTGCCTGCCTCCGCGTCCACGCCTATAGCGGGAACAAGCTCCTCGGCCGCGTATTCACGTCGCCAGACAGATAAAGGCTAGGCTTCCCTTGGGGATTGCACGGCGAAACACACAGGCGGATTCCGAAGCCTTGCTCGACACCAACATCGCGGAGAGTCAGGCGCCTGGAGCGCTGGAGCTCGATCCTTTCGCCTTCCATCCCGGCGCGGTCAGCCGCATCGCCGGGCTTGGCGGGACGGGACCGGCTCCTACCCCTGAATATGTCTTCCACACCCCTTACGTGGAAGCCGCGGCGGGCAAGGCGATCTTCCATGTGCAGTTCCACGGCCTGACGGCCAAAAGCGGCACGCTCGTACTGCGCGTGCACATGCTGCCGATGGAACCGGGCGGGCGCTCGCGCATGGTGAACAGCCAGCGGGTGGCGCTCAATCGACTTGCTCATCTGGGCGGCGAGATCGCGATCAGCTTCGAAGGCTATCACGATGTCGTATTCGGACTGCTGGCGATCATTTCCGGCGACACCGACGCGGCGGCGACAGGCGTCACTGTCACGCTCGACCGGCCTGCGGATCCGACCCAGCGCCCGGCGCAAGGCGCCGAGGCGCGCGGCACCGCTTATGGCAAGACTCCGCTGACGCCGGCGCCGAGCCTGCTGTCAACGGATGTTCCCACGCTCGCGAACCCAGTGTCGCAGATCGCCACCACCGGGCAATTGCGCGAGTCGATCGCGGGCGGATGGATGTCGCGGCTACGCCCCCAGGGAAAGGCGGGGGTCGAGCATTGGCGGAAGGTCTACACGCTCCAGGTGCTGCGCCGGTATGGAATGCTGGAGCATGGTGCGGTTGGTCTTGGCTTCGAGCCTTCGCCAAGCGGCGTCCCGGCGGCACTCGCAGCGATGCAAACTCGGGTGGTCGCGGCATTTCCGGCGCGTCCCGGCTATCCGCTCAATCCCGATACGTTAAAGCAAGACTTGCGGGGGCGCGCCCCCTGCGACGAACGGGCGTTCGAGGAAAACATCATAGCGCGCATCGCCTCCTGGCGAAATATACCGGAGGACTTGGTCAATTTCGATTTCCTCTGGTCTTCCCATGCCAACGAGCGCCTTTATTCGGTCGCCGCGGCGGCGCAATTCGTCGAGAATGCGATGCGCTGTCTGCGACCGGGCGGACTTGCCGTGCATACGATGAGCTATGATCTCGCGCCTGGCGGCCGCTCGACGCCGTCCAGCGAGCGCGTCCTTCTGCAGCAGAATGACGTAGAGCGCCTCGGGCTGGTGCTGGTGTCGCGCGGCCACGAGGTCGCCCAATTCAAGTTCAGCACTGCCGACGCCATCCTCGCAGACGGCGCGAAACACGGCGTCGCGAGGCGGACGATGGTCGGCCTTATTGCCCGTAAGGCGCGCCTGCCGGATTAGGCCGCCTTGGTCACGACGATGCCCATGCAGGTAGAGATGAAGCCGTCGACACCGACCTTGAGGTGAAGTGGCTCGGCCAGCCAGGAAGCGAGTTGGCTGCCTGTGTCATAGCCCCACGGCGGTAAGTCGATGAAGCGATCAAGCACCTTGCTGCCGGGGTCGAAATCGAATTCCGCGACCTGGTGCCCGTTAGCGCGAAGACGAGCGGCAAGCTCTTCCATATGGCGTTGCTGAAACAGTACCGACGGCCAATTATCGATCGTTGGCCCGTCATTCTCGATGTTGAACTCGGTGGTGTGGACTGCGATGCCACCGGGCTTGATCGTATCAAGCGACCGCTCGATGAATTCCAGCCCCTTGGCGATCGTGCCGAGATGCTCCAGCGCGCAAACCGACCAGCAAAAATCATAGCCGGTGAGGTCATCGGGGATCGCGGTCATGTCGACGGCGCGGAAATCCACCAGCCGATCGAAGTCGGCACGGGCCACCAGCTGCGGATGAAATGCATTGTCCAGCCCGGATGCGTGCTGGTTGGTTTCGATCCAGCCCCGTCCTTCCGCTTCCTCGATCGGCAGATCGGTGACGGTCGAGGCCACGCCGATGGAAGCAAGATAGCTTGATATCGGCTCCGATCCCGATCCGAACCCCAGGCCGCGCATCCCCGCGCGCAGGAAGCCATTCTCGTGGAATGCCTGGAGAATATAGGCCAGCTCCCACAGCTTGCGGTGGAACACGACGGGAATCTTCAGTTGGGCGCACCAATGGGCCGCCCAGTCACTTTCGATGTCCGCCTGCGTCGACAGGCTCGTCTTCAGGCCGACGTGGCGCGCAGCCGTCTCGCCTGGCGGTGGCAGCGCTTCGCCCAACTGCCGTGCCAGTTCATAGCCAAGGCTCTTCACGTTCAGGCTGAGGATGCGGATGTTGCGCACGACCTCGCCCAGATGGTTGAGGTTGGGTTGCGACTGCGGATTGACCATTTCCACGATCAGCCGGAGTTTTTCATAATCTTCGTGGGTGAGCGCGATCGGAGGGGCGATCTCCGGCGCATGCCCCGCCTGCTTGCGGCCCTGCCAGAATTTCCAGTTCATTGAGCTACCTAGCATATCGCGTCGGACGCGATCTTAATCTGATATGGCCGATGCGTGTTGCGGCGCGACCGGGAGGCGCGCCTTTCAGGGCTTCTTCGAAAAAGCGTCGGAATTGATCGTCATGTCGGTTTTGCCGCCAGAGGTGGAGGTCGAACTCAATGGCGCGACGCTGCCTACGATCGCCACCGCCTGCTCGGGATCGAGCATTGCCGTCACGTTGGGATAGGTCTTCACCATCGTCAGATCGAACATGGTCACTGAATAGGATGGCGGACCCTCAATAACCAGTGCGGGAGCAACACTGATTGCGCGGCCGGCATCGTTGAGCGCCACAAAATAGCGATCCGTCGCTCCATCGGGACGATAGACGGCCCATGGGACCTTCGTCTCGGCCCGATCCCGGCAGAAGATCGGCGGTGCCGCCTTCTCCTTTTTCGCCGTGTCGCTGGCGACGGTCGGAAGCATCGCGTTGATCAGCGCCTGGGCCATATCAGGCTTGACCATCCTGGCCTTGCTGAAGCGCAGCGGCGTGCCGCACACCGCAACCGGCACTGCCGCCGGGCCAGCAGGTTGCTTCGCGGGCCAGCGGATATCGCGCAGCACGCCCGACATCGTTTGATCGAGCGTCTCGGCCGACATGCTGCCGGAGGACAGCCGCACGGCGACCAGCCACTCGCCGACCGGCACAAGGGCCAGCGCCGTGGCCGTGAGGTTGCCTCCCTGCAGGGCATAGGTGATGCGGAGGGAATCGTTCGCACCACCCGACCGGATCGCGAATGGGCGGGGCTCGGCCGCGCCAACCGGCGAACCATAGCGTTTATTGGTCAGGATCGCCGTTTGCGACCGGTCGAACCAGACGGGCACGCTATCGAGGCCGGGATGGAACAGATAAATCGTACCGATCGTGTGTTCGGCATTGCCGTAGCTCGCGGCCACATCGGCCTCTTCCGTGCCAAAGTCGCCAATCTCGATCCGCGACATGCCGGCGACCTGCGGCATGAGGATCAGTCCGGTCCGGGCATGCTGCCACCCCGCCGTGACCGGCACTTCGAGTTTGCGCATGTCCGCCCACGCATTGGCGCTCGCCAAAGCGGCAGCAACCAGCGCGATCAGCCGCCACGCCATCATCAATAGCCCATCAGCGCCAGCACCTCGCGGCGGCTGCGTTCGTCATCGCGGAACACGCCCATCATGCGGCTGGTCGTCATCGATACGCCGTGCGTGCGCACGCCGCGCCCGGTCATGCAGCCATGCGATGCCTCGACCACCACCGCCACCCCCTGCGGCTGGAGATGCTCCCAGATACAGTCGGCAACCTGTGCGGTCAGCCGTTCCTGCACCTGCAGCCGGCGGGCAAAGCCGTGGAGCACGCGCGCCAGCTTCGAGATGCCGACGACGCGATGATTGGGCAGGTAGGCGATAGCCGCCTTGCCGATGATCGGCGCCATATGATGCTCGCAATGCGACTGGAACGGTATGTCCTTGAGCAGCACGATCTCGTCATAGCCGCCGACTTCGTCGAACGTACGGGTGAGATGATGGGACGGATCCTCCAAATAGCCGACGCAATATTCCTTCCACGCGCGTGCCACCCGCTTCGGCGTGTCCAGCAAACCTTCGCGGCGGGGATCGTCACCCGCCCAGCGCAGCAAGGTCCTGATAGCGTCCGCCACCTCCGTCGGCACGGGCAGCTTGGACATATCGTCTTCGGGTTCGGTCGTACCGGTCATGCGGGCACTCTTAGTTGACCACAGGCCGAAGGCGATAGCCGAAAGCTTCGCCAATATGCACTTTGCCGGTGTGCGGATTGCGACCCCGCTCTCGGAATTCCGGAACACGCGGCGCCGCGGCAAAGGCAGCCCGCGGCCGGCCGCTTGGTGCCGATATCGGCTTCGATTGCCTGTTCCGACGCGTCCCGAGTCGGCCGCTTCCCCCGCAGATTGAAGGTCCCGCCCAAGCGCGCCCCACACGAAATCAAAAAAAACATCAGATTCGAACTAGATGATTTTACCGATATGGTTCGTTCGGCAGGAAAAGGCGCATATTCGAACCGTTGTGGTAAACTTAGCATTTCCAAGAGCGTCTACGGATCCGACAACGACCGGCGCAAGCCTCGCGCCGCTTCCGGCAATCGTACAAGTTTGTTCCTGTTTTGTCCACATCATTCGGACCGATAATTGCGGCGCCCGGGCTGCCGCCGCCGTCGGGAACAGCCAGCCGGGCGGGTCATCGAGGGTCGCGGTCGTCGCGCTGAGACCGAGATCAGCCAGTCTTTGCCAGCACTGTTTTCAAGTCCTGTTGCGGGACAGTGTGATTACGCCACCTTGCCGTGTTATTCGCGCGTCGAAAATCCGCGCGGCCGCACGGCTGAATCCGAGCGGATCGTTTGCCGCGAACAGACCCGATATCGGTTCGAGCGCCAAATCGGGATCGTGGATCAGAATGCGCGTATCGCTGTAACGGGCAAAGCTGCTCGCGGCCTGCTCGAGCGTGTCCCCTTCAAAGGCAATCTTGCCTTCCCGCCAGGCGAGCTCACGCGTTACGGCGTCGGGTGAGACCGGGACGGGCTGCTCCAGCGGCGTCGCTCGAAGCAGGCTGGTTGGCGCAAGCACCATTTGCATATTGGCGGTGAGAAAAATCGGCGCCGGATCGCGCCAGCGCGCGGGATCGAGCGCGACCGAGCCATCGTGAACGAGGATTTCGATGGGCGCGTTGGGAAGTTTGCGGACTCGGAAGCCCGCGCGCGCCGCATGCAGGCGACGGCCATCGACCTCAACCAGGAAGGAGCGTTGCCGGTCCTGGGCGACGGTGAAGTAAGCCTCGCCATCCAGCAATGTAACATGGCGCTGGCGCGGGTCGTCACCGATCGTGATGCTGCTTTCGGTGTTCAGCATCACCGTCGAGCCGTCCTTCAGGGGAATGAGACGAAGCTCGCCCCGTGCGGTGCTGATGGCGGCGTTCGCGGCCGACATGCTGACACTCCAGGCGACCAAGGAGGCGCCTACCGCGCCGGCGCCGGCCCACGTGAGCATCCGTCGCCGAGATGGTCTTGTGACCGCATCTGATGCGGGTTCGGCGAAGTGATCCGGATCGAAATCCGGTCCCAGTGCCCGGGCCGATTCGCTCATGAGGGCATAAGCCTGCGCGCGCATCAATGCTCCGGCACATCTGCGATCGCCAGCGAGCCACGCCTGCAGCCGATCATTCTCTTCCGCCGTCAGAGGCGCACGATCAAGCCGCGCCGCCCATGCGGACGCCGCTTCGTCAATGCCGCCACTGGCTTCGCGTCTCGACATCTAAAGCGGCGATCTCCACGTCCAACCCTATAGAGGTTCGGGGCTGTTCTGTTCCGCCATCCCTAAACCATGCAACCAGAAAACGAAGACCGCTGGAGATCTGCTTTTCGACGGTATTCTCCGAAATTTGCATCCGCGATGCGATTTCGCGCTGCGACAGGCCTTTCACCCGCCGCAACACGAAGGCTTCGCGCGTCCTGGCGGGCATCGCCGCGATGGCGCGGGCCAATATCCTGAGCTCGTCGCGGTCAATCGCCAGCTGCTCGGGTGAGGCGCCATCGTCTGCATGGTCGAGCTTCGCGATGTCATCGACCGCATGGATCGAGACGATGCGCGCGCGCCGCACATGCTGCGTCACGATCGAACGCGCCACCTGAAACAGATAAGCGCGTGGCGCGCGAATGGCGTGGACCGATTCCATACCGGCGAAGATCGAATAGGCTTCCTGGATCACGTCGTCCGGATCGATCCCGGTATTGGTCATGCGCGACAGCCACGTGCGCAGGCGTGGCTCGTGGGGCAGGATGTTCCGCAAAAACCAATGCGTACGTTCGCGATCAAAAACATGCATGCTGGGCCCGCGGAAGATAAGCGTGGTTCGCAGCGGCACCTTCCCCTGCGCCGAGGCAAGGCAGCGCCGCTGCGTTTCAGTCGGCAAGCTAAGGGCGGAATGTGACAGTCTGACGCATGCGCAGCGCGCGGTCGGCACGCAGCGTCATACGTCCGTCATCTGTCCTGACTAGCGGCCGCTTTTTTCGCACGCGGACGGTAAGGATGCAGATGCCTGTCATGAAACGGCTCTCGCGCTCGGGCGGCATCGCCCTCGTGCTGCTCCTTGCAAGCGGGGCGGCTTCGGCAGAGCCGCTTCCCAGCCTGCCGCTGGCGCAGAATGGGGGCACCTGGGCGTCGGGCCACGTGCAGGGGATCGCCGTCGATCTGAAGGGCGGCTATATCTATTATTCCTTCACCAACCTGCTCACCAAATATGATTTCAGCGGGAAGCTGATCGGGACGTTGGTCGGCTGGAGCGGCCATCTCGGCGATCTCGACTTCAACCCGCAAGACGGCAAGCTCTACGGCTCGCTAGAATATAAAGCGCACCGCGCTTTTTATATCGCGGTGATCGATGTCGGCCGGCTCGACCATGTCGGTACCGAAGAAAGCCAGTCAGACCTGTTCCGCACCGTATATCTGCGCGAAGTCGTCAAAGATTATTCGGCTGACCTGGATGGCGACGGAAAGATCGACGAGGATGACGGGAAATTCCGCGGAGACGCGACCCGTTCGCTGGATCATCGCTATGGCTGCTCGGGCATTGACGGTGTCGCGTTCGGGCCTGCCTTCGGAAAAATCGACGGCATGCGCTACCTGACGGTGGCCTACGGCATTTACGGAAATACGGGGCGCAGCGACAATGATCATCAGGTCCTGCTGCAATATGACATCAGCGATTGGGCACGTTTCGCGCGACCTCTGAACGAAGACACGCCGCATCGGGACGGCCCGCTGCGGGCGCATGGCAAATATTTCGTGCGGACCGGGAATACGAGCTACGGCGTCCAGAATCTCTCGTATGACGACACGCTGCGGCGTTGGTTCATGGGCGTATATCAGGGCAAGAAACCGGCCTTTCCCAACTATCTGTTGTTCGCGGTCGATGCATCGGAGCAACCGCACCGCGGAGATCTGATCGGCGTGCGCGCGGCCACCGGCAAAGGCTGGGAAACTGGCATGCTGCTGCGCCTGGCGGAGGATGGCCTGTCAGATCCAGCGACCGGAATTCGCGGCTGGAACCAGAAAGGCGATGTCGGCTTCCAGCCGGTCGGACGCGGGCTATTCTATCTGTCGGTGAATTCCGGTGCGAAGGGGCACCAATCGGCCGACCTGACGCTCGCGCGCTGGACCGGCGACGCGCAACGGCCATTCGTGCCGGTGCAGTCGGAGGCGATGCCGCGAGCCACCACTGCGCGGTCACCCGATCAAAAATAAGCGATCCGGAATGGCGGAAGCGGGCGGCTGAAACATCTCAAGCCTCGGGGAGCGGCGATCGCCGCTCGAAGAGGGGTCAAAGATGTCCTGCCGTCATATTATCCTGTCCAGCTCCGCCATTGCCGTCGTGGCCGCGCTCGTCACGCCCGCATCCGCGCAAGTGCGTTCGTTCAACATCCCCGCGCAGGACGCGGTGAAAGCGATTCCTGAATTCGCGCGGCAGGGCCAGATCCAAGTCGTCGCCTCGGCGCGCGATCTGTCAGGCGTGAGCACGCATTTGATCAAGGGATCGATGGATACGCGCGAAGCGCTGCGCCTGCTGATCGCGGGCACGCCGCTGAAAGTCGTCAGCGACGACGGCACGGTCGTAACGCTTCGTTCCGAGCGCGCATCCGTAGGCGGCGACCGCGCGCGCACCGGCGGCACCGGCACCATCCGCGGACAGGTAGTCAACAGCGTCACCGGCCAATATCTGCGCAATGCGGAGGTCCGCCTCGATGGCTCGACCAGCATCACATATACGGATGAAAGCGGGCGCTTCAGCATCACCGACGTCCCGGCGGGCAGCGCCGTCATCGTGGTGCGCTATACCGGCCTGGAGGATGTGCGGACCACCGCCGATGTCGTCGCCGGGCAGGCGGCGACGATCGAGGCCGATATGAAACCCCTGGCCTTCGGCGCCGAGGGCGACGATCATCAGGAGGTCACGGTCGTGGGCGCGCGCGGCGGCCAGGCAGCTGCGCTGATGAAGCGGCGTTCCGCCTTGAACGCGGTCACCGCCGTCGATGCCGACAATTTCGGCGCGCTGACGATGGGCGACGTGGGCGAGTTCCTCAAGAACATGCCCGGCATCTCGCTCGACTATGTCGAGGTCGACACCAACGCCGTGCGCATCGGCGGCCTCGATCCAAAATATTCGATCTTCACGCTGGACGGCGCGCGCATGGCGACGGCGACGTCGAACAACAATGCCGGCCGCCAGAATTCGTTCGAGCAGATGTCGATCACGGGTATCTCGCGGATCGAACTCAACAATACGCTGACCGCCGGAATGGATGCGGATGCACCGGGCGGCTCGGTCAATCTGGTCAGCAAATATGCCTTCGAGCGGAAACGGAGCCTGCTCCAGCTTCAGGTCGGCGGGATCGGCACGTCGGATTCGCATTTCGGCAAGATCTACGCGCCCGACGACAAGAAGCATTCCACCGTCTTTCCGTCCGCGCAGGCCAGCTTTGCCGATGTCTTCCTGGACGGACGCCTCGGCGTTGCCCTGAGTGCCAGCTACAATGCCAATTATGTCGAACAAGACCGGGTCCAGACCGATTGGTCCTACCTGACCAACGGCACCGTCATTCCCTATCGCGTGATGTGGCGGCCGGGGCCGAAGTTCACGCATCGCGAGGCGGTCAATGCCGCGATCGATTATAAGTTCTCCAACAACCTCGCCTTGTCGCTGCGCGGCAGCTATTCTTTTTACGACGTCGAATATTTCAACCAATATACCTATCTGACCTTCGGCACGACGACGAAAAGCTACGCCACGCCGGATTCGACGCCGACGCATATCGTCGTGAACGCGAGCGGCACCAACACCAACGTCAACACCCAATATTCACATCGCTATGCCGGTACGCCGGCCGCGATCCTGTTGCCCAAGCTCGAATATCAGGATGACCGGTGGAACGTGGTTCTGCGCGGCTCTTATTCGAGTTCGGAATATAATTTCCGGGACGGCAGCAAGGGCTTCTTCCAGCGCGACGACACCAACGATTCCGGCATCGGCTTCACGCTGGATCGCGACGCGTCGACCTCTCCGGCCTATATGCTGACGCAGACCGCAGGTCCGAACTGGAGCGATCCGGCGAACTGGAAAACCGTCAGCAACAGCGTCCGCACCGCCGAGTCCAATGCGGTCGACCACCAATATAGCGGCAATCTCGACATCCGCCGGAAGTTCGAGGTCGGCGCGCTCCGGTTGACGGCCCTGGCAGGCGGCCAGATCCGCACGAACAACTGGCACACCAACGAGGGCTCGTACGATCTCTTCAACTATGTCGGCCCGCAGGCGGGATCGATCATCCCGGCCAATCAGAATTACCAGTTCAAGATAATCGGCTTCGATGCGGGCAATATAAACGCCCAGCATTGGCGCTCCGACAGCAATTACGCGACCTGGACGCTGTATCAGCAGCACCCCGAATATTTCGTGGCCGACACGGTCGGCAACCTGCAGCGTGACTATCTCAACGACAAGCAGGTCAAGGAGCGGGTTACCGCCGGCTATGGCGAGTTGCAGGGTCAGCTGGGCAAGCTCAAGCTGGATCTCGGCCTGCGCTACGAAGCAACCCACGAGGGCGCGCTGATCGCGCAGGCGCGCCCGGCGAGCGAGGTCCTTGCCGCCGGATATAAGGCCGGAACGGTCGATTACGTGAAATATCAATATCATAACGGCGAGCAGCTGTGGAAGACCGGCAATTATGACGATTGGTTCCTGAGCGGTGGCGTCAAATATGACTTCAACCGCCATCTGGTTGCGCAGTTTGCCTTCAGCCAATCGGTGCTGCGTCCCGATTACGGCAATCTGGGCGGTGCCATTTCGGTCAACGACAGCACCCAGATTGTGACCGTCCCCAACCCGCTGCTCAAGCCCGAGCACTCGACGAAATATTATGCCAGCCTGCAATATTATCTGGAGCCGGCGGGAATCATCGGGGTGTCGGTCTATCGCCTGGACGTCAAGGACATGCAGGTCACCGGCATCACCATCGATCCGGCAGATGCAGGCTATAACCAGAGCGATTACAGCGGTTACACGTTCGTCAGCACGATCAACCAGCCGGGGGTCAGCAAGACCAATGGGCTGACGGTGGAATATGACCAGCAGCTCGTCTTCCTGCCCGGCATCCTCAAGGGCTTCGGGCTGCGCGGCTCGGCAACGCTCGTGGATCCAGACGGCGTGCGGGTCAGCCTGCCAAAATATTCAGCGAACTGGGGCGTGCGCTACGCGCGCGGCCCGATCGACTTCCAGCTGACGGGCAATTTCCAATCCAAATATCGGACCAGCGCGCTCAGCAATACGCCGACGACCGCGAACAACGGCATCCTGTACCACACGGATCGCACGCTGTGGAATATCAGCGCGACCTACAAGGCGTCGAAGAACCTGTCGTTCCAGATTGCCGGCCGCAACATCTTCAACGCGCCGGACATCATCTATTCGAACGTGCGTGCGCGGGTTCAGCAATACAGCATCTACGGTTCGATGTGGAACGTCGCACTCAAGGCGACCTTCTAACCCCGCTTCATCCACGGAGATTCACCATGATCGATATCGATCGGCGACGCCTTGTCGTTGGCAGCGCGCTCGGCATCGGCGCGCTGCTGCTCCCGGCGGGGGCCGGGCTCGCGCAGGCGCTCACCGCCCGCGGCTTCACGCACAATGTCGCGAGCGGCGAGCCCGGCACCGATTCCATGCTGCTGTGGACGCGCTATGTGGCCGGCGCGGTCGACGGCGAGGCCCGCCTCCAGGCCGAGGTCGCGCTGGATCCCGCCTTCACGCGCATCGTCGCCGGTGGCACCGAACGCACCGGGGCCTATCGCGACTGGACCGTCAAGATCACGGTCGACGGGCTTAAGCCCGGCACGACCTATTATTATCGCTTCGTCGCGCCGGACGGCAGCATGTCGCCGGTCGGCCGGACCAAGACCCTGCCGGAGGGCGATGTCCGCCGCTTCGGCGTCGCGGTCTTCTCCTGCTCCAACATGCCGCTCGGCTGGTTCAACGCCTACGGCCATGCCGCCGCGCGTCCGGACCTCGACCTGTGGATGCATGTCGGCGACTATCTCTACGAATATGGCGCCGATCATGAGGGCGACCGTCAGGTCCCGGGGCGCATCGTGACGCCGGCCACCGAGATGATCGCGATCGCCGATTACCGGCTGCGCTATGCCTGTTACCGCGCCGACCCGGATCTGCAGCGGCTGCACCAGATGGCGCCGGTGGTCGCGATGTGGGACGATCATGAATCCGCCAACGACAGCTGGGAGGGCGGCGCGCAGAACCATCAGCCCGCCAAGGAGGGCGATTGGAATCCGCGCCGCGCCGCCGCGATGCAGGTCTATCGCGAGTGGATGCCCGTCTCCGAGGAACCGTGGAAGGCCTATCAGATCGGCAGCCTGGCGACCTTGTACCGCACCGAGTCCCGGCTGCTCGCGCGCACGCACCAGGCGGACCTCGGCCCGGTCTATGGCGCGCCCGACGAGGATGTCGCCATTGCCGCTTTCCGCGACGGGGCATGGCACGACCCATCGGCGACGATGCTTGGGACCGCCCAGGAGAGCTGGCTGTTTCACGGCTTCAGGGGCCAGGCGGGAAAGACCGCGTGGCAGATGGTCGGCATGGGAACGATCATGGGCCGC
Source organism: Sphingomonas crusticola (assembly GCF_003391115.1). Lineage (NCBI taxonomy): Bacteria > Pseudomonadati > Pseudomonadota > Alphaproteobacteria > Sphingomonadales > Sphingomonadaceae > Sphingomonas > Sphingomonas crusticola. The sequence goes on along the minus strand of NZ_QTJP01000001.1, from coordinate 3,092,942 downwards.
ACCCGCATGCCGGCGGATGCGGTCAGCTGGCTTCGCCCCGACGTCACCCCAAAGAAGGCCCTGTCGTACCGCAATGACGTCCGCGCTGCGGCGCTCGGGCTGCCGATGTGGATGGACCGCTGGGACGGCTATCCCGCCGCGCGCGCGCGGCTCCTGACCGCCGCCCAGCATGCCGACACGGATCTCGTGATGCTCAGTGGCGACAGCCATAATGCCTGGGCCTATTCGCTGGTGGAGGACGGCCGCCCTGCCGGCGTCGAATTTGCCGGCCATGGCGTGACGTCGAGCGGGATCGAGAAGGATATGGCGGCGGACCCAAGGACGGTCGCGCGCGGCTTCGTCGAGGGCAATCCCGAGCTGAAATGGGCCGACACCAGCCAGCGCGGTTACATGATGATCGACGTCACACCGGCGCGCGTGACGGGCGAATGGCTGTTCATGC